>CAJKVD010000200.1 GCA_905203195.1 uncultured Clostridium sp.
AATAAAAAAGAAAAGGAGAGTGTATAAAAATGAGCGAACATCCAATAGAAGGACTTATGACAACTGCTATGAATAGCATACAAGATATGATTGATGTAAATACAATAATAGGAGAACCAATAGAAACATCTAATAATATCGTGATTATACCTATTTCAAAAGTATCATTTGGATTTGCAGCAGGTGGTAGTGAATTTAAAGGAGAAACAATTGATGAATACAAAAAAGCAGATAAAGAGGAAGCTATTCAATACAGATTACCTTTTGGTGGTGGAAGTCGGAGCAGGAGTTACAATAAATCCTATTGCTTTTTTAATAATAACCACAGATAATGTAAGATTAATTCCTGTAAACCACTCATCTAGCTTAGATAGGCTTATTGATTATATCCCAGACCTAATAGAAAAAACAAATCAAATGATGAACCGTTGCATACAAAATAAAAAAGAAGCGACAGAAAAGATTATAACTGAAATAAGTAAAAAAAATAAAAAAGCAAATAATATTACTGCAAAAGAAGAAAAAAATGATACTAAAATAAAAAAAGACAATCAATCACCCACAGACATAACATATGAGTTCGAATATGATGAAACAGCAAATAATCAAAATAACGAAGAAGAAAGCGACATGTAATATACATGCCGTTTTTAACGCTATGTCGAGTTTTGTCAAAAAGTTCTTAAACTTCGACAAAACTTCTATAAATTTGCTATTGGAAAAATATGGAAAAAGATATATAATAAGAACAAGCTGATTTATAGGAACGAAAAATAAATGAAAACAAAGGAGGAGAAGTATGGAATCAAAATTTTATAAAGAGGACAAGTTATTAGTATTTAAAATCACAGAAGATATTGATGACCATAGCGTCCAAAAAATAAGGAGGAGAGCAGATTATGAAATTGAAAGATATATGCCTAAAAGAGTTGTATTTGATTTTGATAGTGTTACTTTCATGGATAGTGCCGGAATAGGATTATTAATAGGTAGATATAAATTTACTAATTTGTTAGGAGGACGACTAGAAATAGCAAATTTGACTCAAAGTGTACAAAAGATTTTTGAAATGAGTGGAATTCTTAAATTAATTCCAATAACAAACTTAGATGAAAGGAACAAATATTATGAAAGAACAAATTGAAAATGAAATGAATTTAGAGTTTTTAAGTAAGTCGTCAAATGAAGCATTTGCAAGACTAACAGTTGCAGCATTTGCATCACAATTAGATCCAACAATAGAAGAATTAGCAGATATAAAAACAGCTGTATCAGAAGCAGTAACAAATTGTATTATACATGGATATGAGAATAGAATTGGAATTGTAAAAATACATGCTCAATTAATACAAGGCGAAATTAAAATAGAAATTGCAGATAATGGTAAAGGAATAGAAAATATAGAAATGGCAAAAGAGCCACTATATACAACAAAACCAAATTTAGAAAGATCTGGTATGGGATTTACAATTATGGAAAGTTTTATGGATTCAATGGAAGTAGAATCTATAGTTGGATTAGGAACAAAAGTTACAATGAAAAAGAAAATAAAAAAGCAAGATGAACAAAACAATGAAGAAAAAATGCCTAATAGTACATATGCAATGTCTGTTTAATAGACATAGAAAAGGAATGAATTTTATATGTTTGAAATTGATAATTGCTCAATAAAAAAAGCACAAGACGGTGATAAATATGAGCTAGAAAGATTAGTGAGAGAAAATAGTGGACTTATTTGGAGTATTGTGCGAAGATTTAAAGGAAGAGGATTTGAATTAGAAGATTTATATCAAGTAGGCTGCTTAGGATTTATAAAATCAATAAAAAGATTTGATACAAGTTTCGAAGTAAAACTTTCAACATATACAGTACCATATATATTAGGAGAAATAAAAAGATATATAAGAGATGATGGAACAATAAAAATCAGTAGAAGTATAAAAGAAATACAAGCAAAAATAAGAGACATACAAGAAGAATATAGAAAAAAGAATAAAGAAGAAATATCAATAGAAGAGATTGCACAAAAACTAAATTTAGAAAAAGAAGATATAGCTATTGCATTAGAAGCAAGCAAACCTATAGAGTCTATAGATAATATGTATAAATCAGACAAAGGAGAAAAAGGGATTTGTTTAATAGACAAAATAAGTACAGAAAAAGACGAACAAGAAATTTTAACAAATAAAATTGCAATACGTGATATAATAAAAGAATTACCAAAAGAAGATAAACAAATAATAATACTACGTTTTTATAAAGAAAAGACGCAAA
>CAJKVD010000201.1 GCA_905203195.1 uncultured Clostridium sp.
AACGACTATATACACCTTTTCCTGTTATCATAAAAGAAATTTCCTTATATCCACCAAGCCCTGTTTCATTTTCATTAAGAATTTCTAGCTTCCAGTGTTTTTTTTCGGCATACATAGTGTACATTCTAAATAGTGTCCCTGCAAACAAAGCTGCTTCTTCCCCTCCAGCACCAGCACGAATTTCACATATAATATTTTTATCATCATCTGGATCTTTAGGAATTAACAATATTTTTAATTCCTCCTCTATTTTAGGTAACATATCCTTAGATTCATAATATTCTGCTTCTGCAAGTTGTTTCATTTCTGAATCTTGCATCATTTCTTTTGCTTCTTCCATATCTTTTTGAACTTTTTTATATTCTCTATATTTTAAAACAACTTCTTCTATACTAGCATGTTCTTTCATCAATTTCTGCCATTCTGACTGATTTGCAATAACTTCTGGGTCACTAATCAATTTTGTTAATTCATCATATCTTTTTTCTACTAACTTTAATTTGTCAAACATCTAATAACATTCCTTTCCTACTCATATGGTAATATTTTACTACAAATACAACAAAAAATCAACTAATATTAATTAAATTATAATCAATCATATTTTTTCTTAATACTTTTTCTTCTCGATTCGTACAAGTAAAAATAAAAATTTGATTTTTCTCATTATTTTTAGTCATTGCCAATAAAAAATTTTCTAATCTTTCATCATCAAAATAAGCAAAAGCCTCATCAAGAATAATTGGTAAACTTTCATTTGACAATTCATTAATCATAGAAAGCCTTAGGGAAAGATACAATTGCTCTATTGTGCCAACACTTAATTTTCCAGCTGGAACATAATCTCCTTGCTCATTTTCAACTATTAAACCTATTTCATCATTAAAATTAACATTTGTATATTTACCACCAGTTATTTCAGAAATATTTTGAGATAAATTCTGAGTAAATCTTGGAGCAACAGATCCTTTCATTAATTCATAACATTCACTTAAAACTGATTTAGCCAATTCAAAACTCATATTTAATTTTTCTAACTCATATTTATTCTGTTTTCGTAAAACATACTCCTCCTGAATACTAGACAACCTATCCAATTTAGGTTCGATATTGTTTTTATCTAGAATTAAACTATGCAAATTAATCTTAGCATTTGCAAGTTCTACTTGCAATTCTTGAATCTTTGATTGTATTTGTTCAATTTTTATAGTTTCATCAAATTTCATATTAGTCCCATATCTTTGAAAAACGAAATTTAATTTTTGGTTTTTCTCAGCATTTATCTCATTTTGCATACGCAAAATATTATCATCTACTTCCTTATTATTTACTTCTAAATTATATATTTCATTTTGTATTAATTTTATCTTTTCATTTATAATTTCATTATTTTTTATTTTAGTATTATATTCCTCATTCTTCCTTTTTACTTTTTTTCTATTATTAATATCTAAAAAAACAAAAAATATTACAAATAAATCTAGAACAAAAAACAAACTATATTTAACAATATTATTTTTTAAAAAAACAAATTGTATTATATTTAAAAATATCAAAATAATTGATAAATATATAATTTTTTTCTGTATTTAATTTATTACCATTCCAAGTAGAAAATTCTTTTAATAATTCTTTATTTTCTTCTCTAATTGTATCTATATTAAAATCATATTCTTTAATTTTATTTAAATTATTAGATTTTATTTTTTTTTGGAAATCAATATCTTGTTGTTTAATATTTACGTTTTCCAACACATTTCTTATTTCAGTATACATCTGCATATCATTTTCGATTTTTTTGATATTATTTTGCACATCAAAAATCTTGCCTTCCACTTCATATTGCAAATTTTCATATTTTTCCAAAGTATTTTTTTCTAATTCTAACTCTTCTATTTTCTTGCTAACAACATTAATAGGTTTCTCTCTTGATCTTGAAGTTCCCACCTCATCTAATTGCCTTCTGTTTATACGATCAATAGCTATTTTAAAAGATGTATTGTCATCTCCGGTTCCTACTAAATTAGCAATTTTTTGAATCAATATGCTTTGTTCGGATTTCTGTAATCTTATTTCTTGCTGGCTTGAAACTAAAGTAGATAAAAACAAATCCTCGTCTACTTTAGTTTGGTCATAAAAAAATTGATTTCCTGTAGATTTATCTATGGTAAATTGATTAGAAATATCTTCTTTTTGTTCATTATATATTTTAGGATTTTTTTTGTTAAAATCTCTAAATACTTCATATTT
>CAJKVD010000202.1 GCA_905203195.1 uncultured Clostridium sp.
TTATATGTGTTAAAATTCTTTTGGAGGATTTTAATATGAAAGTAATGTTTATATGTACAGGAAATATATGTAGAAGTGCAATGGCACATTGGCTATTAGAAAGTGAAAAGAAAAATAATAATATTGAAGTGTATTCTTGTGGAATATATGCAGAAGACGGAGATGAGCCAACTTATAATGCAATAGAAGCTATGAAAGAATATGATGTAGATTTAAGCAAACACAGAGCAACAAATATACGTAATTCAAAAATAAAAGATATGGATTTAATTTTATGTATGACAACATCGCATAAAAGAGATGTATTATATATGTATCCAGAGTTAAAAGATAAAGTATTTACATTAAAAGAATATACGAATTATAAAAAAGAAGAAAATTCTTTAGATATAAGAGACCCATGGGGTTATGACTTAGAAACATATAGATTTTGTGCAGCTGAAATATATAATTGTATAGAAATTTTGTTGAAAAAAATTAAAGACAATAAAAAATAATAAAAGTTCGTTTCATACTCGTAGAGCAAATTATATATTTTTTTAAAAGTGATGTCAATAAATTTGCAAAAAAATGTTTGAAAAAAAGATGTCAATATTTTTTGAAAATTTCACTAAAAAATACTTGTATTTTATTAGCAAAAATTTCACCATATGTATATCTTGAGTTTCTTCCGCTCGCCGCGGAGGCAGGCTCAAGATTTAATTTTTGTTTTATTTTTTTTATTTTTGTAAATACTATCATTAGGCGAGAGATTTAGTTAAGATGCTTTTGCATCTTTTAGATAAAATTCATTAATTAATTCTACCACTACATAGGGTAGCCATAAATGATAATCTAGTGAATTATTATCTATATTGTCTTTAGATACTACTTCTAAAGGCTGTACATTACAGATTTTATTATTATATTTAACACGCATTCCTATTTTTTGGCTTAGATAGATTTGAACTTTTGATTTCGGTGGAATTGATTTATCTAGTACTTCAAATTTGCTGTTATTTAAAGAAAATACACCTCCATTGTCAATTGTTCTTTCAAATTTAACACATAATAATTCATCTAAATCATATCGTTTGGGTATTTTTAAGTAAACACTTTTGGTACTTGTTGCTGGTATAGAAAATTGTGAATTGTATTTTGTTATATAACTACTTAAAAATTCATTAGCTCTTTCTATTGTTGTTATATGATTAATCCTAAATTCTGTAACTAATCTACTTTGAAGTGTTTCCCATAATCTTTCAATTCGTCCTTTTGCTTGTGGCGAACTTGCTGGAAACATTTCAATTCCTAGTTCTTCAACAATTCTTCCAAATTGTGTTATACCTTTTTCACGACCATTTAACTGCTCTTCAATTGTTATGTGGTCGTTAACTTTTTTTGGCGGAAAAAACACACTATATTTGTCTGGATATAATGATATTGGAATACCATAATTTTCCAATGTTTGTCTTAATACTTCTAAATATCCTAATAAGCATTCATTTTTACACATATATAAGCCTGTTATTTTTCCTGTTGCATCATCTATAAATCCATGAAGAGAATATTTTTCTCCGTTACCAAACCAATCATATGGTGTTCCATCTGCCTGTAACATCATTCCTTCGGAATCTTTTCTTTTTCTTCTGTGATGTAACTTTGTTTTTCTATGCTTCTTTGGGCTTTTTATCCCTGCATTTCTTAAAATGTTATAAAGTGCTGAATACGATATATCAATATTTTCACGTTCTTTTAAAAGTTCTTGAAAGTGCTTAAAATTTGATATTTCATATTCATAAGAGCCTCTAAGTTCTAATATTTTTTTCTTTGTTTCATCTGATATTGTGTTTTTGGGTTTCCTTCCTCGATTTCCATGTTGAATGGATTGTATGCCATGTTCTTTTACCTCCTTCTTAATTTGTTTTACACGGCGTTCAGAAATTCCCAAAGCATTTGCAACTTGTTTTACTGTACATTCACCTTTTATACATGCTTGAATTAATGTGACTCTTTTTAAATCTTTTTGTTTTAACATTAAATATTCCACCTTCCTATTATCTCTATTTTTTACAAATTTATACATTGTGGGTGAAATATTTGCTTATAAACTTTTAAGGTGATTTTATCATAAATTAAATACACTTTGCATATCTTTTTTTAAGTTTTTCTTGACTTTTTTTATGTAATGTATTAAAATTGTTATGCTTATATTGAAATGTTACTTTATTTTTAAATCTTCTCCCCGGTAGGTTTAAAAAA
>CAJKVD010000203.1 GCA_905203195.1 uncultured Clostridium sp.
AATTTAATAACTTATTTTTATTAGAGAGGAAAATTTTGAAATGGATAAATTGTTGGTTAAAATAGAGAGTGATTCTGATTTTATGAATATAGTTGGCGATATTTTGGAAAATAAAATGGTTCAACAAATGAAAAATTATAGACAACATTATGAGACTACTTGCTTTGAGCATTGTTTAATTGCTTCGTATTTTTGCTATATGTATTGTAAAAAGCATAATCTTGATTACATATCTTGTGCAAGGGCTGCAATGGTTCATGATCTTTTTTTATATGATTGGAGAAAAAGGATTAATGGACGCAAGGGCTTACATGCTTTTACTCATCCTTTTACTGCTTATGAAAATGCTTCTAAATTGTTTAATTTGAATGCTAAAGAAAAAGATATTATTTTAAAACATATGTGGCCAGTTACTTTTTTTCATTTTCCCAAATATAAAGAAAGCTTTGTTTTGACTTTTGTTGATAAACGTTGTGCTTTGAGTGAAGCTGCTGTTCAAATCCGTAAACAGTTTTATAATAGAAAATTACTTCATATTGCTTATATTTTTTTAGGTTTGTTTATTTTAAAATAATAGCTTTAGACTTTAGTCAATTATTTTGGACAAAAAAACTAATGGAATTATAATAAAAGTTATTATAGTTTCATTAGTTTTTTGCTCTTAGTTTATTACTAATTTCAAATATTTACAATCTTTTGCTGTTTTTATAATATTTTTTTACATAAATTCAATGCTTCTTCTATAACTTTATCCATATCGTAATATTTATATTGACCTAATCTTCCTCCAAAAATAACTTTATCGTCATTATCAGCTAATTTTTTATATTTTTCATATAAACTATTATTTTTTTCATTGTTTATCGGATAATATGGCTCTTTTTTCTTATTCCATGTATCTGGATACTCTTTAGTTATTATTGTTTTTTCTAATGCTTTCCCTTCTGGTAATTTTCCTAGACTTGCGCCATATTCAAAATGTTTATGTTCTATTATTCTTGTGTATGGTACTTCATATTCTGTATAATTTACTACTGCATTTCCTTGATAATTTTCTTCTTCTAATTCTTCTGTTTCAAATCTTAAACTCCTATATTCTAGTTCTCCAAATCGATAATCGTAATATTTGTCTATTTGACCTGTGAATATTATTTTTTCTGCTATATTTTCTAGTCCTTTTTTATTTTTAAAAAAGTCACATTTTAGTCTTACTTCTATTCCTTCCAGCATTTTTTCTATTATTTTAGTATATCCATCTATTGGTATTCCTTGATATAAATTGTTAAAATAATTGTTATCATATATAAATCTTACTGGCAATCTTTTAATTATAAAACTTGGTAATTCTGTTGCTTTTTGCCCCCATTGTTTTTCTGTATATCCTTTTATTAGTTTTTCATATATTGTTCTTCCTACTAAGCTTATTGCTTGTTCTTCTAAGTTTTTTGGTTCTGTTATTCCTGCTTCTTTCTTTTCTTGCTCTATTTTTTCCTTTGCTTCTTTTGGTGTTACTACTCCCCATAATTTGTTAAATGTATTCATATTAAATGGCATATTGTATAGCTCGTCTTTATATCTTGCTACTGGCGAATTTGTATATCTATTAAATTCTGCAAATTGATTTATATATTCCCATACCTCTTTATTACTTGTATGAAATATATGTGCTCCATATTTGTGTACATTTATTCCGTCTCTGTTTTCTGTATAGATATTTCCTCCTATATGTTCCCTTTTTTCTATTACTAATACATTTTTTCCTTTTTTATTTGCTTCATATGCAAATATCGATCCATATAATCCTGAGCCTACTACTAAATAATCATACATTATTTTTATTCCTCCAAACATTTCTAAATTTATTATATAATAATTTTAAAATACTATTAAAAATGACATTATAAATAATTGCAATAACTATATTTAATACTAATAAAATTAGATTTGCCTTATAATAATTAAAGATAATCACTATTAAAAATAAACAGCCTATTAATATATTTACTTTATTATATTTTATATTTATGCTTTTTTTTATTTCAAAAATTCTATATACAAGAATTGCAAAAAAAGAAACAACGGTAGAAATAGAAGCTGCATATAACCCTATTTTTTTTATAAGTGCTATATTTATACCTGCATTTAAAAATGCACCTAACGTTGAAGATATTCCTACTTGTTTTGTCTTTTTTAATGCTATATAAAGTCCTCCATAA
>CAJKVD010000204.1 GCA_905203195.1 uncultured Clostridium sp.
AACCTCTTTATCATCATCTATTTTATACGTTTTTTCTTTAAGATTTGTTTCAACATTGGAAATGCTATTTTTATCAATACCTTCCTCTTTTGCCTTATTTTCAACCTCTTCATCTATTTTATTATATTTTTCATTTATTGTTTTATTTAATTGTTCAGAAAATTTCTCATCGTCAACATCCAATTTTTTTATTTCATTTACTACAGATTTTTGTTCTTGTGTAATTAATTTCTGTTCTTCTGAACTTAAATTGATAGAAATTTGTTCTTTATTCTTATTATTGGAAAAATTTGTTGTTGTCTGTGCCGCTGATACATTGATTGTACTTCCCAAAACTATAGTTAGTAATCCTATTAATGCATATTGTTTTTTCATATTTTCTCCTATTCTGTTAATATACTAATAATTAATGTTTTGAATATTTTGTTTTAATATGCAATTTCTGATATAATTTTTTATATCCATATAATACTTATCCTTTTGAAAGGATTTTTGGTTGGTCGCCATTCGTGTTATATGGATTTTTTCTAAATCATAAGCATCACCGCCCTTCAATAAATAATTCGTTACCTCTGATCCATATGATACTTCTATATTTTGAATTCCTCTCCATATTGTATCTTATAAATTTTTACAATATAATAATCACTCCACTTACTGTTATCTTCTTACCGGAATTATTTTGAATATATATAGAATATGTATCTTTTTTAGGTACTTTTATCTTTTGAATGTCATTTGATTTTATTTCCTTTAATGCTACCTTATTTCTACTCTTATTGACTATTCCAACTTTAACCCTACTGGTTGAGGAATATATAAATTTTAATCTAACATATTTATTAGCCTCTAGTTTATAACTTCCAATTCTTTTTTCTACATTAGGATTAATACTAAGCGATACCTTATGTCCCACAGAAAATGATTCCATTTCTTGATCTATTTCTACATATTCTATATTTGATTCTTCTTGATCTACTCCTATCTCCACTTCATCATCTGCCTTTACATTAATAGGAATAAGCATTAACATTATCATTCCTAAAACTAATATAAAAAACTTTTTCATTGTATATATCCTCCGTTATCTCTCTAAAATTTCAATTTCTCCTAATAATTCAATATTTTGATCATTATAATTACTAACAAAACATTGATACTTTCCACTTTTTTCAATTGAAAACTTATAATCAATTTCTTCTGATCTGTTAACATATTTTATATTATTTGAAAAATCCCGTATTCCTGCCTCTAATTTTCTTTTGTTTGCATCTTTATCAGTCATATCAAAGACTTTAAAAAATACTTTTTGTCCTTTCTTTAAATAAATCCATTTCGTTTGTACTCGTTCTTTCTTTTTCAGAAAGTCCACCCCATAAATTGAACCATCATCTTCCAAATATTTAGTATGGAAAATTCTTGGATCATATCCATATCTTTTATGTACAACTAAATTCATAACCTCTGGTGTACCATCTACCACAATTTCCTCTGTTGTATTTCTATCTAAAATTCTATACCCCAATTGCATTGATTCCATTGCAGTAACAACACTGATTCCCCCAAATAATATAAAACACATGCTCAAAATAAAACCTATGATCCATTTCTCCGTATTCATTCTCTTAATATTCTTTGCGATTAATATTCTTCGTTCCAAGTTACATTCCCCAATTCCTGCACAGATATATTCCTGGAACTGAAATTGATGAATCATAATATCATAGATTGTCTTAAAATATCCCTTCTTGCTTCCCGTCTCATTGATCACACTGAAATCGCAATAGACTTCACTCCATTCATTCACTGCTTTAAATATTTGACGTTTTAATGGATAAAACCAGTAGATCAGTAAAATCATTCTGCATAATAGTTTCCAAAAGATATCCTTATGTTTTATATGTGTCAGCTCATGCAATAAAATAATCTTTAGCTGGTCTGTGGTATATTCTTCTGTCGGAAGTAAAACTTTTGGATTCCTTATTCCATATACCATCGGTGTCTGTACAAATGGGTTGTATTCAACACTTACAGAATTATGAATCTCAAATTTTTCCATTAATTCTAGCGCTTGCTTTGAAATCCATTCTCTACATGTTTTTCCTGACTGACATATATCTAAAAATACCCTCTCCTTACGTTTGCTTTTCCATATGCTGATTCCAAATCCTATTCCCCATATCCCTACCATACATATTGCAAAATTTCC
>CAJKVD010000205.1 GCA_905203195.1 uncultured Clostridium sp.
TATTTTCTAATTCTACTATTTTTACTTCATTTTCAGCTTGTGCGTTTTTTGCTTCATCATATTCTGAATTTTCTGATAAATCTCCAAATCCAAGTGCTACTTTTATTCTTTCTGCTATTTCTGCTCTTTTTTCTGTTTTTAGATAATTTAATTCTTTTTCAAGATTGTCATGACCTTCTTGTGTTAAGATTACTTCTTTCTCTTCCATGTGATTACTTCCTTTCTTCTTGTTTTGTGTACCATTATTACACACTTTCGTTATATATTAAGACAGAACTTTAATTTTGTCAAGTTATTTTAACAATTCTTTTCCATTTTTTAGATATTCTATTCCTGAAAATATTGTTGCTATTGCTTGAATTATCATCATTATTGTAACTGTTAAATTTAGTATAAAATCTGAACCTTGTAAATATCCTCTAAAGCATTCTCCAAATGAGTACATGTCTACAAATGCTAATATTATTGCTATCATTTGTGTTACTGTTTTTAATTTTCCCCATTTTGATGCTGCTATTACTTTTCCGCCTTTTTCTACTGCTATTAATCTGTATCCAGATACTATAAATTCTCTTGATAATACAATTATTGGTATCCAAGCTGGTATTTTTTCAAATTCTACTAACATTATCATAGCTGCTAATACTAATATTTTGTCTGCTATTGGATCTAAAAATTTTCCAAATGTTGTTACCTGATTTCTACTCCTTGCTATATAGCCATCTAATTTATCTGTTATTGAAGCTATTATAAATATTATATCTATTATTAAATATGTTACTGATATTCCAAAAAATTCATTTTCTATTCCTAAAAATGGTATTATTACCATTATTGGTACAAGAATCATTCTAAATATTGTTAATTTATTTGCTAAATTCATGTTTATCCTCTCCAATTTCAGCTATTTATTTTCACTTGCCATTTCTTTTGCTTTTTCTAATTGTGTGTCTTTACCTTCTGGTACATTTAATACACTTTTTACGTCTTCTGGTAGTTCTACTGTCTCGTCTGGTGTAATTCCTATTTTATTAATTTTGTTATGATTTGGTGTTTGGTATTCTTCTACTGTTATTTTTATTCCACTTCCATCACTAATACTCAAAATTTGTTGTATAACACCTTTTCCATAAGTTTTTGTTCCTACAATTTTTGCTTTTCCTAAATCTTTTAGAGCTCCTGCTAGGATTTCTGAAGCACTTGCTGTGTTTTCATTTGTTAATATTATTATTGGCTCTTTTATTATTGGGTCATTTTCTGATTTTTTTACCTCTTCTTTACCGTTTTTGTCTACTTCATATAGTAATACTGAATCTTTTTCTGTTATATAGTCTGCTATTTCTAGTGCTTGGTCTACTAAACCTCCACCGTTATTTCTTAAATCTATAATTAGTGATTTTATGTTTGATTTTTTTAATTCTTCGTATTTTGCTTTAAAATCTTCTGCTGTTGTTTCATCAAATGATGTAAATTCAATATATCCTATATTATTGTCTATTACTTTTCCTTCTACAGGATTTACTTTTATTTTTTCTCTTGTTATTTTAAATTCTTTTGTTTCTGTTCCTCTTAGTATTGTTAGTGTTACTTCTGTTCCTTCTTCTCCTTTTATATTTTTTGTCATTGCTGACATTTCACTTGCATTATATGTTTTTCCATCTACACTTACTATTAAATCTCCTGGCTCTATTCCTGCCTTTTCTGCCGGTGAATTTTTTATTGCTGATAAAACTTTTACTTTATCTTTTTCTTTATCTGCCGTCATATAAATTCCTATTCCAACATAATTTCCTAATGTCTCTTGCATATATTCTTTCATGTCTTCTTTTGAAATGTATTCAGTGTATGGATCATTTAATCCTTCAATATATCCTTTTATTGCTCCTTCTTCTAGTTTTTCTTCATCTACATCTCCTAAATAATATTTGTTTATTATTTCTTTATACTTGGCTAAATTTACAGCTATATCATTACTTTTGCTATCTACTAATGCTGATATTCTTCCATCACTTTCAACATATTTATACATTCCTATTGATGTAATCATAAAAGTAATAAATGCTGTTATAGCTATTATCATTATTGTTTTATACACTTTATATGTTGTTTCTTTTTTCATTTATTTCATCCCTTCTTTGAATTTATATTCTAATAATTTTCTTATGTAACAATATTAATTTCCACCAAATTTTATTAAATCAATAT
>CAJKVD010000206.1 GCA_905203195.1 uncultured Clostridium sp.
AGCTCTTGGATGTGCTTTATGATACACATCTTTTAAAGCTCCATCTTGAAATTGCATATACACCTGAGTTGAAGAAATATCAGAATGTCCCAACATTGCTTGAATAGCTTTTAAATCTGCTCCATTTTGTAATAAATGTGTAGCAAATGAATGTCTTAAAACATGTGGTGTTATATCCTTATCTATATGAGCTTGTTCTTTATAATACTTAATAATTTTCCAAAAACCTTGTCTTGTTAATCTTTTTCCATTAACATTAACAAACAATGCTTTTTCATCATCACTTTTTATCATTGCATTTCTTGCATCATTTAAATATTCTTCTAATGCTTTTTTACACATTTTTCCTAGAGGAATAGTTCTTTCTCTTGTTGCACTTTTACAAACAACATATTCTTCTTCAAGATTAACATCTTCAACATTTAATGAAATTATCTCTGGTACACGCATACCTGTAGCATACGCAAATTCTAACATAGCTTTATCCCTAGTACCTTTTAAATCTACATCTTTTGGTTGTTCTAATAAAAGTTCTACTTCTTGTGCAGTCAATACACTTGGCACTCTTTTTTCAATTTTAGGTGATTGTATTTTTTCTGTTGGATCTTTACTAATTTTTCCTTTTCTAGCTAGAAATTGAAAAAAAGAACGAATAGATGCAATATTTCTTGAAATAGTAGATGATTTTTTGCCCATCTTTTCTAATTCTTCTACATATTTTTTAATATGTTCTTCATGTACATGTGTATAACGTACTCCTATTTCACTTAAATACTCTCTAAATTGTTGTAGATCTCGATTGTATGATTGCAAAGTGTTGTCTGATAATTTTTTTTCTTCTTCGATAAATTTCAAAAAAAGTTTAATTTGCTTTTCCATTTTATTCCCCTACCCCTTGTCAAAAATTATATTTACATAAACTATATATGTTATATCAAAATATTCCAGAAAAGTAAAGACATTTTTATGTTTTTTTTATTTTTTTGGCATATTTTTACAACTAAAAATACACTGATATCAATTTTAATAAATTAGTAGAAATAAATACTTCAATCACAGAAGATAAACATAAACCTATTAATATAATTGCTGAAAAAATCGTATGTCTTATAAAAGAAATTTTTATGTTTTCTCTTCTTCTATCTTTAACAATTGATTTATAAAATTTAAAACCACTAGCAGCTAATCCAATTAAAAGAGGAATAAAAATAATATTTTGCAGCACCAAAGTAACCAAAACCAAAGGAAAACCCTTATTAAACCCCATACATAATATTAATGCAGAAATTGTATATCCCAAACAAAATCCCCTATATGCAACCAATCCAAAAACAATAGGAACACCAACAACAGTAGTTGCAAAAAACCAAATTGCAATTGTCAAATAAACCTTATCTAGCAAACTAGTTTTTAATATTTGCATATAATTTAAATTAGAAGTATTTTTTAATTGATTTATAAAAGTTTCAAGATACTGCCTTAATTCATTTACTTGATTTTCTTGTGATTTGTTAATTAAAAAAACACCACAAAAAATTCCAACTACAAAAAACACAACAATTATAACATATTCCTTATAATTTCTTATAATATGATTCTTTACTTTTTCTAACATAAAAAACTCCTTATTACATACTTCTTACATAATGTGTATGCAATAACGAGCTTTTTAGAACTCCTACCAAAATTATTCTATTTTTCCATAGTTACCGCCACCGCCGGCATGAACTATACATTTTCCGCTTCTAGCATCATCAATTTTATTAGCTATTTTTTCGCCCACTACAGATTCAATATCATCTTTTGATAATTTATGCAAAATATTCATTTCTGTATCAAAAGTATCTAACAATTTTTCAATTGTCTTTCCACCAACACCAGGGACAAATCCCAAAGGAACCTGAAAAATATAAGGTGGTCTATTTGTAGGGCTCTCACTTTCTGCTTTATCCTTAATTAATTCAATCCTGTCAAAAACACCAAAAGTAACTTTATCACTACCACAATATGGGCATTTATCAACAGGCTCTTTAGTTTCAATTGTTTTTTCGCAATTATCACAATGAGTTCTATGATATTTTCCAAGTTTTGGATCCAAACCATAATTTGCAATAACCTTTCTACCATCCTCATTTTTTAAAGCCTTAACAACTTCCTTAAAAGATATATCTTCTACCTGCATTTTATTATATTCTCTA
>CAJKVD010000207.1 GCA_905203195.1 uncultured Clostridium sp.
AACGTAAAAGAAGAAATAAAAAAGAATAATACGGTAAAAAATGTTTATAACATTTATATTAATGGACTTGATTTTACAGGAATCATGCGTGATTACAATTTAATCGCAACAGTTAACTTAAATACTCATAAAATAGTTTTAACTTCTATTCCTAGAGATTATTACATTGATGTTCCTGCTTATAATATGAAGGACACCCTAATGTGTCTTGGCTCTCTAGACTCTGAAGTAAGCAAAGAGGCTTTAGAGAAACTATTTGATATAAAGATAGATTATACTGTAAACTTTAATACTACTAGTTTAGTAAATATTGTTGACGCCGTTAACGGAGTTGATTTCTGTTCTGACTATGACTTTACAACAACTCATGCTTTAGTAACAAATACTTATGATGATACTAAAGGAAAAAAACTTCATGTAAATAAAGGATGTAAAACATATAATGGTACCGAAATTTTGGCCATTGCAAGAGAAAGAAACGCTTTCCCAGGAAGAGATCGTTACCGTCAAAAAAACTGTCGCCAAATATTAATTAATATTGCCAAAAAATTAGCCTCAGCTACAACCCTAACAAATTATACTGAAGTGTTAAACTCTTTTGATGGTCTATATACTACTGATATGAACGATAAGACAGTAAAATCATTAATTAAGTCTGCACTAGAAAACAAAAATTTTGAAGTTGTAGAACAAAGCGTTGATGGAACAGATGGTATTGGTATTGGACACTTAGGAACTCAAGAATCATGGATAATGAATCCTGATATGAATACTGTAAACGCTGCTACAACTGAAATAAAAAAAGTCCTATCAGGCAAATAAAAAAGAAAAGTCTATTTTCTATTAGGAAATAGATTTTTTTTATAAAATGCCAAAAAAAGTATTGACTTGGAGCAAACTCAAAGGTTTACAATATAATTGTTCAAGATTATTGAAAATAAGTTTCAAACAGAAAAGAGGTAGAAAAATGACAATCAAAGAAATATCTGATATGTATGATTTATCACCAGACACCCTAAGATTTTATGAAAAAAAGGGTTTGATTGGTCCAATACAAAGAACAAAAAGTGGAATCAGAAACTATAGTGAACCAGATTTAAAAAGAATAGAGTTCATAAAGTGTATGAGAGGAGCTGATTTACCCATAGATGTACTAAAAAAATATGTTGATTTGTTTGAACAAGGAGATAAAACAATAAATGAAAGACGCTTGCTATTAGAAAATCAAAGAACAATACTTAAAGAAAAAATAAGTAAAATGCAGGCTGCATATGATCACTTGAACAAAAAAATTGAATTATATTATTCAGGAAAACTAGACGAATATTTAAAAAAGTAAAGTTTAGAATAATATTATAAAATTTATTTTAAAAGGAAGAATATCATGAAAGAATTAGTTATTTATTTTTCTCATACAGGAGAAAATTATATGAAGAATGGCATTGAAAATATTGAAAAAGGAAATACAGAAATAGTAGCTGAAAACATTTCTCATCTTACAGGAGCTGATTTATTTAAAGTTGAACCTCTAAAAGAATATCCTTATAACTATCATGAATGTTGTGATGTTGCCAAAGAAGAATTAGAAAATAACTCTCGTCCTGAAATTAAAAATAAACTAGAAAACATCAGTGATTACGATACTATTTATATTGGTGGCCCTGTTTGGTGGAATCACTATCCTATGTGCATGTTTACATGCCTTGAAAATCTAGATTTTACTGGTAAGACAATTTATCCATTTACAACCCACGAGGGTTCAACTTTAGGAGATGTTATGGATGATATTAAAAAATTATGTTCTGGAGCAAACATAAAAGCAGGACTTGCCATTCGTGGAAGTGATGCGAATAATTCTTTAGAAACATTAGAAAGCTGGTGTAAATAATGAAAAAGTTAGTAGTCTACTATAGCTATACTGGAAACACCAAGAAGATAGCTGACATGATAAAAAGTAAATTAGACTGTGATATTTTGGAACTAGAACCACTAACACCTTTTTCTAAAGACTACGATGAAGTGGTTAATGAATATCAAAATAACTCCATTGATAATAAAGAAGTTCCAATAAAAGATATCAATGCTAATTTAGATGATTATGATGAGATTATTATAGGAACTCCAGTTTGGTGGTATACAATATCCCCTGTTGTTGTTACCTTTTTAAAGGAAAATGATTTATCCAATAAAA
>CAJKVD010000208.1 GCA_905203195.1 uncultured Clostridium sp.
ACTTTTGATGATGTATAATTTTCAATCTTAAAAGATATTCTTTTTTTATTAGTAAATATTAAGTAAATTAAATTAATTATTGATATTATAAATGCTAAAATAGACAATATCGCTTCATAGTGATTTTTTATAAATAAAACTAATTCTTTCATGCAATCCTCCAAAAAATTTTATAATAATATTATAATATAAATACTGAAAAAATCATATACTCCCATTGTAATTCAATAACAATTCATATATAATATTTGTAGAAAGAGAGCTCAGTTCATAACCTGTTGTTTATTCGCTCCAGTGACGAATCTGTTCGAACTTTTCGAACATTTGTGATAGATATCATCTCATATTGAGATGATTTTTTTTATTTGTTAAAAGGTCATCCTTAAAAGAAAGGATAGTGTTTATAGTGATTTAATATTTTAAAAACTAAACAAAAAGGTAGAAATAAAGATGTAAACGTTAAAGATATGGGAAACTATATTGAAATGAAAGAAGAATTGTCAAAAAATAAAGAACGATTAGAAATAGCAAATAAAAAATCACTACAACTAGATAATGATTATAACGAAATTAAACAATTAATGAATAATTTAAAAACTACTTTTACTAATAAAGACAAATATGTTTTAAATAAAGATGATAAAGATAAATTTATTCAGCAGTTAGATTCAACTAATAGAGAATATAAAAAATGCAAAAGTTATCTATTACTCTTAATGATGTTGAAACTGAATTAAAAGGAAACAGGAAAAAAGTTAAAATACTTACTGAAAATAATGATGCTTTAAACATTAAAGTTAAATCACTAGAAAAAAAGATAGATAAACAAGAAGATGAAATTGATGATCTTAAAGAGAAAAATTCTAAATTACAAAACACTATTAATTTCTTTGAAAACTTATTTGATAGATTAGTTAAATTTATTAAGAATAAAATGTTTGGCAAAGAAAAAGAACGTGAAAATTATTGGAATTTTTCAAAAGATTTATATACTTCATAATATATTTAGCGATAAAACTATTGAATCAATTCAGGATGACTATATTTGAAATAAAGAAAATGATAAAAATAAAAACAAAGGAAAAGATGATTACGAAATTGGTATGTAATCATCTTTTTATCATTATTTTCTTTTTAAAGTATATGGTTTACCCTTTACTTCAGTAAAGAAATCACTAGTTAAATCTTCACTTTCTTCTTGGTGAATATGTTCGTTTTCGTATGCTTGAATAATTGATTCATCATCAATATCAACTAGTACAGTTCTTTGTGTTAGTTGTGGTTCTTCCTCTGGTGTAAAATATCTTACTCTGGCATTTGATTCATTGTAAAGTGTTGTTAAATTGTCGAAATGAACAATCTTGTTTCTTTTTAAATTTTCAAATTTAGCACTTCCTATATCATAAACATCGTCGTCAATCATTGTTAAAATTGCTAAATGTCTAACTTGCGCTAAACCAAACATAACTTTCATTAAATCAGGTGCAAAATTCTTTAGCTGTTCATCTGTTTGAACTTTATTAATTAAATCTTCTACTTCTTCTTTATTATCACCATAAATAGTTTTATCTTTTCTTATAATTTCTTCATACTCTTCATCACTTAAAAGTTCTTGCCTATTTTCAATTATTGCTAGATAGAATTCATTTAATTTTTTTGATAAAAGAATTTGATCTAATTCCTCTTGTGAATACTTTTTATTCATAGCATTATATCTCTCTCTTTATTTTCTTTAATTGATGTCCTTTTTCACTTTCAATTTCTTTTTTAGGACTATAACTAATTGCAAATCTAGTAGCTGCATCATCTCTATATAAAGCAGGAGTAAATCTATCTTCAGTAGTATCTATTTCATATTTAACATTATTTTTTTCAAACTCTTCCAACAATTTTGCTAAGCTTAAATATAGATAACCATAGTTATAAATTGTTTCTGATTGAGAGAAACCAATAAAGAATTCTCTTTCTTCAGTACTCTTTACATATCTATATACCGCAACTATTCTTTCTTTATTTTTCATTATAAAATCTATTGGACTGCCCATATCATTTGGTAAATCGTCAAAATCTCCACAAAAAACTAAATTAAAATTTAAATAATTTTTTTCTTCTTTATTATTATAATTAGCATTTGAAATTAAATTAACAATTTCTTTTTCAGCAAATTTTTTGGTATTTTCATCCATAT
>CAJKVD010000209.1 GCA_905203195.1 uncultured Clostridium sp.
ACTAGATAACTGTTCATCAGTCATTTTATCTATATCGCTACCTAAGAGAATATCATTACCATTTAATCCAACCATATTACAGATGTTTTTAGTAGCATAGGGATTATCACCAGTTAATATTTTAGTTTTAATACCAATCTTATATAAATTTGACAAAGTCTTTTTAACATCTTTTTTTGCTGGATCTAAGAAGGCAACAAATCCAACAAAAGTCATATCCTTTTCATAGTCCGTATTAAATGAGTTAATTCCAGGATAACTGTTTTTTTCTGCCAAGGCAATTACTTGCATACCATCATTAGCAAGTTCTATAGCTTTAGATTTAATAACTTTTTTTATTTTTTCAGTTATAACTTCGTTTTTATCATTGGTATGTACCATATTGCAATCTTTAATTACTTCCTCTAAAGCTCCTTTTGTAATCATGCGATATGTATTTTTATGTTTAACAACGATACTTTGTTTTTTTCTATTATAATCAAAGGGAATTTCATCTACTTTTTCGTAAATTTTAACTTTCTCATCTATTTTATTTTGTTTTCCATAAGAAATAATGGCTCTATCAACAAGATTTTTTATACCTGTACTATAATAACTATTAAGAAATGCATATTCTAAAATATCTTCATTTTCTTTTCCCAAAGCATCTATATACTTTTGTAAAGTTATTTCATTTTCTGTAAGAGTTCCTGTTTTATCTGTACATAAAATATCAATAGCGCCAAGATTTTGAATAGATTCTATCTTTTTTACGAGTGTTTTTTTCTTAGCTAAACTTTTACTACCCTTTGTGAGATTGACATTTAAAATCATTGGTAACATTGAAGGAGTTATTCCTACGGCAACAGAAAGAGCAAAAAGTAAGGCTTCACCCATATTTTGTTTTAGGATACCGTCTATCACTATGACAACTAAGCAGACTATTGCCATATATTTAATTAATAAATTAGAAATACTTTTAATGCCTTTATCAAAGTTTGTTTCTTCCTTCTTGTCTTTTATTTCACTACCAACCTTACCTAAATAGCTATCAAATCCTGTGGAAATGACTAATCCACTTCCTCTACCACTAACAACAGAAGTTCCCATAAGGCAAATATTTTCTATATCAAAAATTTCTTTTGGATTGTTACTTGATAATTGTTTTTTTTCAATTAAAACACTTTCTCCTGTAAAAACAGACTGATTGATGAATAGATCCTTACAGTCAATAATTTTTAGATCAGCTGGCATAATGGTACCTGCATTTAATTTAACAATATCGCCAACGACAACATCCTCTACCTTTACTTCCATTTCTTCATTATTTCTTAACACTATAACAGTTGAATAGATTTTACTCTGCAATTTTTTATTGAATTTATAGACAGAATAATCTTGAAAAAATCTAATAAGGGCACTGATAAAGGCTATTACTATTATAATGATAGAACCTAACGTGTCACCTAGAAATAAGTTAATTAAAGAAAGGGACAATAAAATTATAATAAACTCATCTTTAAAAGATTCCAAAAGAAAATACAGTGGTCCTTTATGTTCATCTTTGATAACAACATTTTTGCCATTTTCATTTAGGCGCTTTTTTACCTCTTTTTCAGATAAACCATTTAAAGTAGACTTATATTTTTGTAGACTATTATAGGTATTTTCTTTTGATTCAGTTAAATAATTTTTAAATATTTCATTATCATTACGCTTTAAATCATTTTTACTATTTTTTATATCAAATATTCTAATCATCTTATCAACCTCTTTACTATTTCAATTATAGTATAGCATAAAAAGGCGATTGTAGTATTTTAGTTTATTATTAATTAAAAAAAGATGGTAATATTTGTACACATCTTTCTTATTAAAATGGCATTTTGAAATTACCATTCTTCATTTGTTTCATCATTTTTTTCATTTGTTCAAACTGAGTTAATAATTTGTTAACTTCTTGTACTGATGTAGCACTTCCCTTGGCAATTCTTGTTTTTCTACTAGCCTTAATAATATCGGGATTTTTTCTCTCAGCTGGTGTCATTGATAATATTATTGCCTCAATATGTGCCATTTGTTTGGGATCTATTTTTATGTTGTTTAATCCCATCTTTGATGCTCCTGGAATTAACTTGATTAATGATTCTAATGGTCCCATTCTTTTTATTTGTTTTAATGTACTTAAGAAATCTTCT
>CAJKVD010000210.1 GCA_905203195.1 uncultured Clostridium sp.
TTTCTATAATCTTATCCCAATTTTTGTTAAGCAATGGTTCTCCACCTGTCAATGTTACACCTGTAAATCCCACTTTTTTAAATACTTTTAATAAGCTCATCAGTTCTTCATATGTTATATTTCCTTGACTTAATGGCGTTCTTCTAAAATCTTCCATTGCTCCCATTTTATCTTTTCTATATCCTTTATTTCCCTCACAATAAACACAATCTAAATTACACACTGATGATACTGCTATTCTTACATTTCTTTTAAATGTTTTTTCACTCATATTATATTTTCCTTTTCTAATATTTCTTTAACACTATATTCAGATTTTCTATTTCCGTTTGCTATTGCTTTTTTTGCCTTTTCTTTGTCTATAAATCCTACTGTTATTTCTCTTGATAATCTTGCTGAATCCAAATGAAATCCCAAAATATCTGTTGACTTTTCTTCACACGCTCTTGCTAATAAACATGCGCTTCCCCCTGTATCTACCTCATGATCACCATTTTCTCTTTCCCATCCAATTTCTTGTAAAATTTCTGGTAAATCTTCATATTTTCTTCCAATTAAATAAGGTAAATGAACAATATATACTTCTGGTTTGTCTTCAAATGGCTTTAATTTTCTTATTGCAGAATATGTTCCATTACTTAAGCCTGTCCATTCGTTAATACCAACAAATACTATTTTTATATTTCTTTCTATTGCTTCGTTGTAATATGCTTTTATTGCAATTTTTCTACAAATTTGACATGGTCTTACAAAAGGAAATGCTATTTGTTGTTTTGTAGAATAATATTTTCTACCCTCTTTATATATTTCTCTGAACTTTTCTTTAAATTCTTCTGTCACAGGTTCATCATATAAATCTGCCATCATTTTTAAACATTCTTTATCTGTTTCAGATATATATTTATGAATATTAATTTTTTCATAATCAACATTTAAATTGCTTGTTATTCTTTTAATTTTTTCTTTTACACTGTTGGTCATTTTGTTATATCCAATTTCAAAAGAAAAAGCTAAAGGTGTAAAACCTAAATTTTTTACAGTATATAACATTGCCGAACTATCTTTTCCTCCCGATAATCCAACCATACAGTCATATTTTTCATTTTTTATAAGTGTTTTTAAAAATTCCAATTCATTATCTAAAGTTTCTTGATTAAATTTTTTTGAATAGTCTCTACAAACATTACATAATCCATCTTCTCCAATTGTAATTGAAGGATTAGCAGTTGTATTTATACATTTTTTACATTCTCTTATTTCATTACTCATCTTTCTTCTCCTCTTTCTTTAATATCGCTTTTAAATTCCACATTTCTATTTTTATAAAATTCTAATATATTTTTACAAAATATTCTTTCTTGTTCTTTTTTATCTTTCCAAACTTTTTTGACTCTTTTAACAGCTTCATTATCAATTTGATTGGTATGTGGATTTATATTCCAATTATAGTCAACATCAAAAACAAGTTGTTCTATTGGAATATTTTGTTTTAATAACTCTAAATATTCACCTTCATAGTTTTTACGATTAATTCTATATGGTTGACTACTTATTAATAGATCTGGTCCGAGTCCAATTATTATATTTTTGTCATTTTTTATTATTTTTATAGCGTTTTTATCTAGTGCCAATCCATGTGTAAGCATTCCTCTAAGTCCATTATTAGAAATAAATTTTGTCCAATCTAAAGCATTATTTACTTTTTTTATATATTTTTTTCCTTCAGAATAATCTGTATTTTCTCTTGTGTCACATTCTACATGTGTTATTACAGGTAAATTATATTTTTTTAATAACTCTATAAATTCTTGTGGAATATCTTTTGGGGCTATTCCACTTCCAATACCATGTAATTTAATTGCAATGGGTTTTATCTTCTTTATAAGTTCCTCTACATATTGTAATTCATCTAATATTGGATGAATTAAAGGTATGAAATTTATATTCATTTCCTTTACATTTTTACACTGTTGATAATAATAATAATTTATATATTTATAAGGATTTTTATTTGTATTATCATATGTTTCATATGTTATTTTCCCATCTTTGTATTGCCATGTCATGCAAGGTACTATTTTGCCGTTTATAACGTATGCAGGGTTAGGCTGGGGCATAACATTTGCTTTT
>CAJKVD010000211.1 GCA_905203195.1 uncultured Clostridium sp.
TTGACCAGCCATTACATCTTCACGTAAAACTGCTATTTTTACTTTGATTACAGCCTTTTCCTTATCTTGATAATTTTTTAATTGTAAAAACAAAAATGCTATAACCAAACCACATATTATTAACATTAATAACATTCCTAATAAGAATGAGTTTCTTGCTTTTCTTTGCATTGGATTAGTTGCCATTACAAATTCCTCCTTTAATATTTATAATTTACAAATTTACTCTATTACATTTTAACTCATTACTAGGCGAAAATCAATAATTTCCTATTTTGTTACAAAAAATTCATAATGTTGTAATATTTTCGTAATATTGTTGTAACATTCTAATTTAATATGACTTTTCCAAGTATTTTAGCGACTCCATCTTCTGCATTTGTATCTGTTATATAATCAGAAATTTGCTTTATAACAGGAGTACTTTGCCCCATGCAAATTCCCAATCCCGAATTTTCAATCATTTCTTTATCATTTATATTATCACCTATACAAATAACTTCTTCTGGATTTATTTGCAATATTGGTAATAAATATTTTATTGCCTGCCATTTATCTACCTGTGTTGAAGAAATCTCTGTATAAAAATACTCTATAGGAACATCTTCTGTCCCTTGTTTAAACATTTTTCTTGACATATGTGATACATCCATCACATCAATGTTTTCTATTTCTTTTAGCCTTCTAGTTATTGATTTAAATATAGTTTTATTTTCGTCACACACTGTTATTTTTAAACATTTAAAATTTTGTGATTTTTTTATATAATCAATCATATTATCCACAATCATTATTTTTGTCTTTTTGTTTGCATCTTTTTTTAAATTTTCCTTATAATAATAAAGTACATTATATTTTAGTTCTTTTGTTATTATATTTTCTTCTGTGTAAATATTATACGCAATATTATTTTCTTCGCAAATCTTTGCAATTTCTAATACTTTATTTTTTGAAATATACTTTTCATATACAACTTTTTCATTTTCAATATCATATATAATAGCACCATTTCCTGCTATAAAAAATTTTTTTGAATTAATTTCATTTGCAATTGTTTTTATAGAATCAATAGGTCTTCCTGAAGCTATCATAATTTGTACACCTTTTTGTTGCACGCTTTCCAACACTTTTTTAGTATTTTGTGTAATTTCTCCATAACTATTTAATAATGTACCATCTAAATCTACTGCAACTAATTTATACATATCAAACCTCCTACATTTCACATGATTATATATTTCCATTTTTTTTGTGTCAAGTTTTTTACTTTTATTTTTGAAAAAATTTCCTGTTTATTTTTATAAAAACTACAAATGATACTAGTAGAAAAAGCAAATGTTTTTTCTTGAAAATTTATATTTGCAGGAGGTGAAAAAAATGGCAAACAACAGTAGTAAAAAATTAGTTCCAGAAGCTATGTCTGCTTTAGATAAATTCAAATATGAAGTTGCTTCAGAAGTAGGAGTAAATCTTAAAGATGGATACAATGGTGACATCTCAGCAAAAGATGCTGGTAGAATAGGTGGTAACATGGTTAAAAAAATGATTCAACAAGTTGAAAACCAAATGAAATAGTTTTAGCTATTAATCACTAATTGAAGAAGATAGGAAGCCATAATTTTGCTTTTATAATACATAAAGGCAGGATTTGATTTCCTGCCTTTTTCTAATATAAAATTTATAAATTATCATATTTCTCTTTAACTCTAAGCCTCTGGCTCTATTAAACCATAATTCTTCCCATCTTTTAATTTATGTATTACATTTACTTTTCCTGTGTCAACATTTATAAAAGTAATAAAATTATGTGTTGGCATTTCTTGTAATTTTAAAACTGCATCTTCTGGAGAAATTGGTTTTATTTCATAATATGATGTTTTTACTATTTCATTAGTAATTTCTGCTACATGATCTTTCTCAACTTCCATATTCTTGATTGTTCCATCTTTCATCATTTTTTCTTTTTTAGTTTTAAATTTTCTAATTTGTCCTTCAAGAATATCAATATCTTTATCTATAGAAGCATATAAATCTTTGTCCTCTGTAACAGCTCTAAATTTTTCACTATTTGCAATAACGCAAATCTCAGCGATTTGTGCATTTTTTTCTGTTTTTAAAGTTACATCTG
>CAJKVD010000212.1 GCA_905203195.1 uncultured Clostridium sp.
TGGAAAAAGAAAATAAAGGATTGTTTATTTATAACTTGGGTACAGGTACTGGTTACAGTGTTTTGGATATGGTTAGGGCTTTTGAAAAGTCTACTGGTAAAGATGTTCCTTATATAATTGCTCCTCGTAGAAGTGGTGATATTGCTACTTGTTTTGCTGATCCTAAGAAGGCTAGAGAAGAATTAGGCTGGGAGGCTACAAGGTCACTAGAGGATATGTGTAGGGATTCTTGGAACTACATAATTGGAGAATAATTAAATTTTAAATTTGTTTGCCTTGTCAAAATTTAAATTTTTTTCAATTATAAGAAAGATGAAATAATTACAATTTTGGCTGCGTTAAACCTTATTTTAAGTTTAATTTAGGAAAGGAAAGAAAGATGTTAGATATAAAAAAAGAGATATCAGAGCAAATAGCTAAAACTATAGAAAATGTAGAAGCAAAAGAAATATATACATATATAGAAATACCAAAAGATACAAAAAACGGTGATTATTCTTTTCCATGTTTTAGATTAGCAAAAATATTAAAAAAGGCGCCTCAAGAAATAGCAAATGGGATAAAAGAAAAATTAGAGCAAAATGGGGCAATGAATTCTGAAATATTAGAAAGAGTAGATATAGTAGGAGGGTATTTGAATTTTTATGTTTCTTCTAAACTATTTACAAAAGAAGTTTTAGAACAAATATCAAATAATGCAAAGTTCGGTGTAGAAACAGAAGATGAAAAAAACAAAGAAAAGAATATTGTAATAGATTATTCAGCACCAAATATTGCAAAACCATTTCATATAGGACATTTGCGTTCAACAGTAATAGGAGCGGCTTTATATAATATATATAAGTATTTGGGATATAATGTAATAGGAATAAATCATCTAGGAGATTATGGAACACAATTTGGAAAGTTAATAGAAGGATATAAAAGATGGGGAGAAGAATATAATATTGATTCAGATCCAATAAATGAATTAACAAAAATATATATTAGAATAAATAATGCATGTAAAGATGATGAACAAATATTGCAAGCATGTAGAGATAATTTTAAAAAGCTAGAAGATGGAGATTCATATTGTGTAGAAATATGGAAGAAATTTAGAGAACTAAGTTTAAAAGAATTTCAACGTGTTTATGATTTGTTAGGAAGTAAATTTGATTCTTGGAATGGTGAAGCTTTTTATTCAGATAAGATGCAAGAGGTTGTGGATCTATTAGAAAAGAGCGGAAGATTGGAAGAATCACAAGGAGCAAAAATTGTTAATTTAGAAGATCAAGGAATAAATACACCATGTATTATAGTAAAATCAAATGGTTCAAGCACATATGCAACAAGAGATTTAGCAGCAATTTTATATCGTACAAGGACATATGATTTTGATAAAGCACTATATGTTACTTCATATGAACAAGTACTACATTTTAAACAAGTTTTTGCAACTGCTAAATATTTAGGATTAGATGAAAAATATTTGAAAGGTTTAGAACATGTTTCTTTTGGAATGGTATTATTACCAACAGGCAAGATGTCTACAAGAGAGGGAAATATAGTAAAATTAGAAGAACTTTTAAAAGAGTCTATTGACCGTGCTAAAGAAATTATAGAACAGAAAAATCCACAATTAGAAAATAAGGAAGATGTAGCAAAAAAAGTTGGTATAGGTGCAATTATATTTAATGATTTGTCTAATAGTCGTGTAAAAGATGAAGTTTTTGATTGGAATACAATTCTTAATTTTCAAGGTGAAACAGGTCCATATATACAATATACATATGTACGAACAAAAAGTGTTTTAGAAAAATCAGGAGTAGATATAAATAAGATCTTCATTATTTATGGAAAAATTTGCCAACATTTTTTTTTCTAACCATATTTCGGACATCTTCATTAAATCCCCAAAACCAAACCATGGAAAATGTACAAAATACAGAAAGAGCACACACTATCAAGAAACGCAAAAGACTTTCTCCCATCTGCTGCTGCACCCAATATGGCAACAGTAGTGAAATCAAGACAAGACCAATTGTCCTCAAAAAGCATGTAAAGAAGAAACACCTACTAGGAAAATGAATGGTCCGTTGTATAATCACTAGATTGATAAGGAATGTAACC
>CAJKVD010000213.1 GCA_905203195.1 uncultured Clostridium sp.
CTTAAGATTATCAAAAAAGTCATATATAATTTCATTAAGTGGCATTTCATAAATAAGAGTTACTCTATTCTCATCTAGAAATTGCATATCTATATAAATACCTCTTCTTTTTTGGCAAATATCCATTACATTTCCAACATATTCTTTAGGTAAAAATATATTTGCTGTTACAAAAGGTTCTTCTATATATGATATTTCTTGTGGTGTTGGCAATTCTGTTGGGTTATATATATCTAGTACCTCACCTGTAGTTTTATGTACTTTATATATAACAGATGGTGCTGTTGTTATAAGTCCCAAATCAAATTCCCTATCTAATCTTTCTTCTATTATTTCTAAATGTAACAATCCCAAAAATCCACATCTAAAACCAAAGCCAAGTGCTGCAGATGTTTCTGGTTCATATACTAATGCAGCATCATTTAATTGAAGTTTTTCAAGTGCGATTTTTAAATTTTCATAATCACTTCCATCAACTGGATACAAACCACAATAAACCATTGGAGTTACCTTTTTATATCCTGCTAAAGCCTCTTCTGCTGGTTCTTCTTTTAATGTTACTGTATCTCCAACATGAATATCTGACAAATTTTTAATACTTGCTGCTATATATCCTACTTCTCCTGCTTTTATGATATTTGTTGGCATATATGACCCTGGAACAAAATATCCTACTTCTGCAACTGTATATGTCTTATTTGTTGCCATCAATAAGATTTCATCTCCAACTTTTACACTTCCATCCTTTACTCGTACATAGGCAACAGCGCCTTTGTAATTATCATAATAAGAGTCAAATATTAAACATTTTGTTTTTGCATTAACATCTCCATGTGGTGCAGGTAAATCTGTTACAATTTTTTCCAAAACTTCTTCCACATTTAAACCTGATTTAGCAGAAATACATGGTGCATCCATTGCTGGAATGCCTATAATATCTTCAATTTCTTTTTTTACCTCATCTGGTCTTGCATTTGGCAAATCTATTTTATTTATTACAGGTAATACTTCCAAATTATTATCTATTGCCAAATACACATTTGCCAAAGTCTGTGCTTCCACACCTTGACTACTATCAACTACTAAAACTGCTCCATCACATGCAGCCAAACTCCTAGAAACCTCGTAATTAAAATCAACATGACCAGGTGTATCTATTAAATTGAATGTATATTCAATTCCATCTTTTGCTTTATGCTTCATTCTTACTGCTTGTGATTTTATTGTTATTCCTCTTTCTTTTTCTATTTCCATATTGTCTAAAACTTGGCTTTCCATTTCTCTTTTTGACAGCACTCCTGTTAGCTCTATTAATCTATCTGCTAATGTTGATTTTCCGTGGTCTATATGTGCAATTATACTAAAGTTTCTTATGTATTTTTGGTAGTCGTTTTGCATTTAAATTTTCATTCCTTTCACTATTTTTGTATAAGATTTATAACTTAAAATTTATTTATTTTCTATAATTTATATTGTAAAAAAATTAGAATCAATTTTCCGTTTCAATTATTATCTTTTTAATTCTACTACTGTAACACCCATTTCTCCTTCTCCAAAAGCACCCATTCTATATGATTTTACATGTGGGTCTTTTTTTAGCATTTGATGTATTCCTTCTCTCAATTTTCCAGTTCCTTTTCCGTGTACAATTCTAACTGTCTGAAGATTAGCTAACAAACTATCATCTAAAAACTTTTCTACTACAAATCTTGCTTCTTCAACATTTAAACCTATTACATTAATCTCTGTTTTAGCATTTTTTGTTTTGTTAATTTTTGTATAATTTTGTGAGATATCATTTTGTTTTTTTGGTTTTTCATTTTTTAAAATTATTAAATTTTGGATTGGCACATTAATTTTAATACTTCCTATTTGTACTAGCACTTGTTCATCTTTAGACACATTTGATATTACTGTTCCATGTTGTCCAAAATTTTCTACATATACTGATATTCCTGGTTTTACTTGTTCTTTTTTTATAGTATTGTTTGTATTTTTTGTATATAATTTTTGGTTTTGCTCTTTTATATTTTCATTTAATTTATTACGCAAATTATTTAGCTTCTTATTTGCATCTGAACCCGATTCTTTTTCTATTTGCTTCATTTTCT
>CAJKVD010000214.1 GCA_905203195.1 uncultured Clostridium sp.
TTGATTGTAAATCACTAGAAAAATAAGATTTTAAAACATCATAAATTTCATTTAAAACAACATTAAAATATCTAATTGAAGGTTGAATTCTATCACAAAAATAAATGTTTTTATAATTAAATGCTTTTAAATTATTTAGTAAATCAAGTGATTTATCTGAAAAACATAATCCTTTTTCAGGAGAAGAATTCATACATAAATCATAAATAAGACTATTAATAACATTAGTGTTATTAATATTTTTTAAATCAAGTAAATCATACAATTCAGTAGAATGAGTATCTAAGATTCCAAGAGTCATTGCATCTTCAATATCACGACATACATAAGAAATTTTATCTGAAATCTTAACTACACAGCCTTCCCAAGTATAAGGAGCAAACTGATTTAGCATAGTATAATCCTTTAAATCGATAAAATTAGTTCTAGGTTTAAGTGAATTTTCATCAATTTCACCACAATGAGAGATAATACCATCTCTAACACCATAAGTTAAATTCATGTTTTGTTTACAATTATTAGAATCCTCTAATAATTCAATAGAATCAACAAAATCCAAACCATTTTTTTCATGCCAAAAAGTAATACCTAAATCACGCATAGAGATTGTAGACAAAATCCTTTCCCCAGAATGGCCAAAGGGACTATGGCCTAAGTCATGAGCAACAGCGATAGCATGTGTTAGATTTGTATTTAACCCTAAATATTGTGCAATGGTATGACTAATAGAAGCAACATGAGTCACATGCTCAATTCTTGTACAAATATGGTCATTATCAGGAGAAAAAAATACTTGAGTTTTATGCTTTAAGCGTCTATATGCAGTCGAATGAATTACACGAGTGTAATCACGTTCAAAAATATCCCTTAAATCTGTGTTTCTTTGATATAAAGGTTTAGAACGAGAAATTATATTTTCCCAATTTGGATTATTAGGATTAGCTGAATATTCAGAAAATTTTTTTATATAATTCATAATATCATCCTTTCATTATAAAATAATATTAAATCTAAAATTTATAAAATTTAATTGACTTTTAAATTTTATATAGTATAATTTTTTTAGTGCAATAATTATACTACAAATATAATAAAAAAAATAGCGAACAGATAGAAATAAAAAATTAACACATTATAAGGAGAATTTTATATGGGAAAATTATTTGTAATTGAAGGAACTGATTCGAGTGGGAAGCAAACTCAATTAGAAGAATTAAAAAGGAGATTTGAAAAAGAAAAAATAGAATATAAAAGTGTAAGTTTTCCTAATTATGAAAGTAATAGTTCAGAACTAGTAAAAATCTATTTAAGTGGAGAATTAGCAGAAAATCCTAAAGAAATAAGTCCGTATATAGCCTCAACATTTTATGCAGCTGATAGATACGTAACGTTTAAGAGAGAATACGAAAAATATTATAATAATGGAGGAATTATATTAGCAGATAGATATACTACTTCAAATATGGTACATCAAGCAGGAAAAATAGAAGATGCAGAAGAAAGAAAAAAATTTTTAGACTGGTTATGGGACTTTGAGTTTAATTTGTATGGATTACCAGTTCCTACACAAATAATATTTTTGAATATGCCAACAGAATATGCAATTAAGCTAATGAAAAACAGAAAAAACAAATTTACAAATGAAGAAAAGAAAGATATTCACGAAAGAAACTTGGAACATTTAAAAGATGCCTATAATGAAGCATTAAAAGTTTCAAAAAAGTACAATTGGTATGAAATAAAATGTATAAAAGATAATAGAATTCGTACAATAGATGATATTCATGAGGAAATCTTTAAGGAAATAAAAAAATTTTTATAAATAACTCATAAAAGGAAGTGAACTAAAAATGTTTAATCTTGTAAAAGACGATTTTGATGAAAATTCAGACGATATATTAGACTCAATAAATAAAATGATACAAAATGGTAAAATTGAGAAAAATGAAGAAAAAAGCCAAAAAGACGAGAAAAGCAAAGAAAACTAGAAAAAATTAGCAAAACTAAAAAATTAAAGACAAAAATAAATAAAAACAAAATTTGGAATAATTTTGAAAAAATGTTATACTATTAATCGATGGTGCATTATTCTAGTCATACAATGTTCTA
>CAJKVD010000215.1 GCA_905203195.1 uncultured Clostridium sp.
AACGAAGATTATATCCATTCCTCTTAATTTATCAACTTTATCATATTCGATTTCTGGGAATATTAATTGTTCTTTAATACCCATAGAGTAGTTTCCTCTACCATCAAAAGAATTGTTTGATACTCCTCTAAAGTCTCTAACTCTTGGAAGTGCTACATTAAATAGTTTGTATGCAAAGTCATACATTTTGTCTGCTCTTAATGTTACTTTACATCCAACATTTACACCTTCTCTTAATTTGAATGCTGCGATTGATTTTCTAGCTTTAGTAATTACTGGTTGTTGTCCTGTAATTTGAGCTAAATCTTTCATAGCATTTTCTAATGATTTAGGGTTTTCTTTTACATCTCCTAAACCTATATTTATAACTATTTTATCAATTTTTGGAACTTCCATTATTGATTTATAGTTGAATTTTTTTATTAATGCTGGGATTACTTCTTTTTCATATTGTTCTCTTAATTTTTCCATTTTTGTTTAAATCCTCCTTTCTTATTTTAAAATTGCACCGCATTTTTTGCAAACACGTACTTTTTTTCCATCTTTATCAACACTATATCCAACTTTTGTTGTTTTTCCACATTTTGGGCATACAACATTTACTTTTGAGCTAGCAATTGGATGTTCTGCAGATATTATTCCACTTTCTTCTCCTGCTTTTCTAGCTTTAGTGTGTTTTTTTCTGATATTTACTTCTTTTACGATTACTTTATCTTGTTTTGGTAGTACTTCTAGTACTTCTCCTGTTTTGTCTTTATCATTTCCTGATAATACTTTTACTGTATCGCCTTTTTTGATTCTCATGAGAGATTTCCCTCCTTCTTTAAAAATTTTCTATATTCTCTTTATTTTTAATCAACAGTCTATGTTGTATATAGACTATAGAACTTCTGGAGCTAATGATAATATTTTCATATAATCCTTTTCTCTTAATTCTCTTGCAACTGGTCCGAAGATACGTGTTCCTTTTGGAGTTTTATCTTCTTTTATAATAACTGCTGCATTTTCATCAAATTTTATATATGAACCATCTGCTCTACGTAAACCTCTTTTAGATCTTACGATAACAGCTTTTACAACATCACCTTTTTTTACAACGCCTCCTGGTGTTGCTGATTTAACTGAAGCAACTATTACATCTCCAATGTTAGCAGTTTTTCTATATGATCCTCCTAAACATCTGATGCACATTAATTCTTTTGCACCTGTGTTGTCAGCTACTTTTAATCTTGTTTGTTGTTGTATCATTTTGTGGTTCCTCCCTTCTTTTTGTTATTCTTTTACTTTATTTGATTCTTATTTTATTATTGCTTTTTCAGTAATTTCTACAACTCTCCATCTTTTATCTTTTGATAGAGGTCTTGTTTCCATAACCTTAACTTTGTCACCGATTTGGCAAGCATTTTGTTCGTCATGAGCTTTTAATTTGTATGTTCTTTTTACTGTTTTACCATAAACTCCATGGCTTACGCTTGTTTCTACAGCTACAACTACAGTTTTATCCATTTTGTTTGATACAACTGTACCTTGCATAACTTTACGAAGATTTCTTTCTTCCATTTATGAATCCTCCTTCTTTTTGATAGGGGAATTTTATATACTTCCCTTTTTAAAATTTAATTATTTAGCTTTAGATTCTGCAATTTTTCTTTCTGTTAATACAGTATTTATTTTAGCTATATCTTTTTTAACTTCTTTTATTTTCATAGGATTATCTAATCCGTTTGTAGCTAAACTAAATTTTAATTTGAACAATTCTGTTTTTAGTTCACCTAATTCCTTCTCTAAATCTGGTGAAGACATTTCTCTTATTTTATTTATCTTCATCATTTTCACCTACCTTTTCTGTTTCTTTAGCGATAAATTTTGTTTTTATAGGTAGTTTATTCATCGCAAGTCTTAGTGCTTCTCTTGCAGTTTCTTCTGGTACACCAGCAATTTCAAACATTACTCTTCCTGGTTTAACAACTGCTACCCAATATTCTGGAGCACCTTTTCCTTTACCCATACGAGTTCCAATTGGTTTAGAAGTGATTGGTTTGTCTGGAAAGATTTTAATCCAAACTTTTCCCCCTCTTTTTATATAACGTGTCATAGCAATACGAGCT
>CAJKVD010000216.1 GCA_905203195.1 uncultured Clostridium sp.
TTCAACCTTTTCTTTCTTATTACTATTTGATAAAATATATAGTTTTACACCTTGTCCTCTTAAATTTTTTGCCCATTCTTCTACTTCTTCCGATAGATTTTCATAGTAATCTATTAGTGTATTGTCTACATCTAAAATTAAAACTTTTATTTTATTTTTTATTATATATTGTATTGTAATTTCTTGAACACATTTAAAATATCCTTTTGGATATATATTTATCATTTTTACTCATTCCTTCCTCAAGGCATATTTCAGTTAGCAGAGAATTTTTTTACATTTCTTTACTTTCGACTTAATTTTACATGATAGTATAAAAAATTGCAATACTTTTTTAATATATTAGAAAAGTTATACAACCTTTCTAATATATTAAATTTATTTGTATTTTTTATATGTGTTGGTGTTTTTTTGACCCCGTCCCCAAAAATACCCAAAAGTATTATTTTCTTAGTTCAGCTCCTAATTGTTTTTCTAATTCAGCTATTATGTTTTCCATTACTTGATTAATTTCTTCATCTTGCAATGTTTTATTTTTGTCTCTGAATCTTAAAGCATATGCTACACTCTTTTTATTATGTCCAATTTTTTCGTCTCTATAAATATCAAATAAGTTCATGCTTTCTAGTAATTTTTTAGCTTTTTTTGTTATTATTTTTTCTATTTGTCCTACTTCTATTTGTTCATCTACTATAACTGCTATATCTCTTTCTACTGCTGGGAATTTTGGTATTTCTACATATTTTTTGTTATTTCTTGAATATTTTGTAACTTTTGTTATGTTTAATTCTGCAAGATACACTCTACGTGATATATCATAGTTTTCTAATACTTCTGGATGTACTTCTCCTATTGTTGCTATTATGTCATTTCCTACTTTGAAATTTGCACATCTTCCTGGATGATATGATCTATTTTCTTTTTCTTTTACTACATCATATCTGTTTACATTTATTTGTTCTAATATATTTTCCATTAACCCCTTCAAAGTATAAAAATCTAGGTTTTCTCCATACATTCCGATTGTTAATATTTTATCTTCTTGTGGTACTTCTCCTTTTTCCACATTTCCATTTATGTTTTGATATCTTCTTGATATGTCAAATAGTTTTGCTTCTTTGTTTTTCTTGTTTAAGTTTGTTACTATTGTTGACATCATACTTGGTATTGTTGATGGTCTCATGTATTTATAGTCATCATTTAATGGATTTTTTATGCATATTGCTACTTTTTTTAGTTCTTCTGATACATTTGATTTATCTAATTCTTTTTCATTTATAAATCCATATGTGTATATCTCTGATAATCCGTTGTTTTGCAATGTTTCTAAAATTTTATCTTCTATTTTTTGCTCTTTATTTTTTATTCCTAATGTTGTGTCTGCTTTTATTAGTGTTGTATCTAATTTGTCATATCCATAAAAACGTACTACTTCTTCTGCCAAATCTGCCATTTGTTCTATATCTTGTCTAAAATATGGTGGTATTACAATATCGTTTTCAACCTTCATTTCTAATTTTTCGAATATATCAATCATATCTTCTTTACCGATATTTGTTCCTAATAATTGATTAATTTTTTCTGGTTCTAATTTTATTTTGTTTATTTTTTGTGGTGTTGGATATTTGTCTATTTTTCCTTCTATTGCTTCTCCTGCTCCTAATAGTTCTACTAGTTGTACTGCTCTATTTACTGCTCTTAGTGCATTTTCTGGTGATAACCCTTTTTCAAATCTTGATGAGCTTTCTGTTCTTAGTCCTACTTTTTTTGCTGTTTTTCTTACTGCTCCACCATAAAATACTGCTGATTCAAATACAACTGTTTTTGTGTCTTTTTCTATTTCTGAGTTTAGTCCTCCCATTACTCCTGCTATTGCTACTGGCTTTTTAGTATCTGCTATTACTAGGTCATTCTCATCTAATGTTCTTTCTACCTCATCTAATGTTGTTATTTTTTCTCCATTTTTAGCTCTTCTAACAGTAATATGTTTTCCATCTATTGATTCTATATCAAATGCATGCATTGGTTGACCCATTTCTAGCATTACGTAATTTGTTATATCTACAATATTATTTATACTTCTTATTCCACATGCTTTTAGTC
>CAJKVD010000217.1 GCA_905203195.1 uncultured Clostridium sp.
TCTATTTTGTTTTTTGTCTGCCATTTTCTATTTCCCCCTTTCAGTACTAGAATGGTAAATCATCTGTTGAAGATGTTACTTCAAAATCTGAACCCATATTTCCTGGAGCAGTTGTTCCAAATGTATTTTCAAAAGATCCACTTTCTGCAACTCCATCTCTTCTACTATCTGCAAAATATGCTTCTTCTGCAACTACTTCTGTTATATAATGTTTTACACCTTGGTCATCATCCCAAGTTCTTGTTTGGATTCTTCCAATGATTCCTACTTGTTGACCTTTTTTAAAGTATTTACTACAAAATTCTCCTAGCTTGCTCCAAGCAACAATATTTATAAAATCTGCTTGTCTCTCTTCTCCTTGTCTTACAAATCTTCTGTTAACTGCTAAACTAAAAGAAGCAATTAATGTATTATTGGTTTGTGTATATCTAACTTCTGGGTCTCTTGTTAATCTTCCCATTAATATTACTTTATTCATTTTTATCACCTTTCTTTGCTTTAAATAAAGGTCCCTTTTCTTTATTTAATTGTTTTTTGACTATTAGTCTTTTTTTACAATGATATATTTCATAATATCATCAGTAATTCTGTAGATTCTTTCTAATTCTGCTATAGCTTCTGGTTTTGATTCAAAATTTAATACTTCGTAAATTCCTTCTTGTTGTTTTTTGATATCATAAGCTAATTTTCTTTTTCCCATTTTGTCGATTGATTCTACTTTTCCATTTTCATTGATTAATCCTGTAAATTTATCTTCTAAAGCTTTAACGCCAGCTTCATCTAAATTTGGATTTACAATGATAACACTTTCGTATTTATTCATTGATTTCACCTCCCTTTGGATATTTAACCCACCTTTTGGTTTTGTGAGTAGAGATTCAAAAAAATAGCACTTTTTTGAACAGTGCTATTCTATCACGTTTTTCCAGATTTGTCAAATATTTTCCAACAAAAATACACCTTATTTATATTGTCTCTCCTTTCTTATAATTCAAATTATGAATATTTCTTTTAATAATTTTATCTTTGTTAGCCAATTTTTGTAATTCCATTATTGGTATCGGCATAAATGAAATTACAATTGTTATAATCCACTGAGTAAAATTTAAAGTATGCAATTCAAAAATTTCCGCAAATATAGGAACAATTGCAACAATAGTCTGTACAAATACACCTAACAAAAAACTACCTATTAAATATTTATTTTCCAAAATTCCAACTTCAAATATTGATTTATTACTTTTTATATTAAAACTATGAATCAATTCCAACATTCCAATTGTAATAAATGCCATTGTTCTTCCAATTTCTAAACCATAATACTTATTGCCTATACTAAAAGACATTAATGTTAGCATTCCTATCATTATTCCCTCTATAATTATCTTACTCCACAACCCATCAGAAAATATTCCCTTTTTGCTATTTATTGGTTTTCTATTCATTATATCTTTTTCAGCCGGCTCTAAGCCAAGTGCTATTGCTGGCAAAGAATCAGTAACTAAATTAATCCATAACAACTGAATTGCAAGTAATGGTGATTTCATCCCTAAAACCAATCCCATAAATATAGTTACTATTTCTCCTATATTTGTAGCAATTAAAAAATGTATTGCCTTTTTTATATTGTCATAAATATTTCTTCCTTGCCTAACAGCTTCAACAATAGTTACAAAATTATCATCTGTTAAAATCATATCAGAAGCATTTTTAGCAACATCAGTTCCATTTTTTCCCATTGCTATACCTATATCTGCATTTTTTAAAGCAGGACTATCATTTACACCATCACCTGTCATAGCAACAACTGCACCATTTCTTTGCCACGCTTTTACTATGCGTACCTTGTGTTCAGGAGTAACTCTTGCAAAAACTGAATATTCTTTAATGCTTTTTTCTAATACACTTTGTGGTATTTTATCTAATTCTTGTCCTGTTATTGCTTTATCATAAGGAGATAATATATCTAATTCTCTTGCTATTGCCTTTGCCGTTTCAATATGATCACCTGTTATCATAACTGTTTTAATTCCAGCTCTCTTGCAAGTTTTTACTGCCTCTTTTACACCTTTTCTTGGTGGATC
>CAJKVD010000218.1 GCA_905203195.1 uncultured Clostridium sp.
AAAATAATGAAGGAGGTAGAAAATGGGATTTAGTAAAATGTTAGAATTATTACAACAAAAAATAAAGGGTACATAATATTGGCAAATGCAGGAGCATTTTATTTAGCCAGATGAAAAGATACAGCAGTAAAACTAAACGAAATATTAGGGCTAAAACTATTATGCATAGAACCAGATGTATGTAAAATAGGAATACCAGTAAACTCAATAGAAACATATATGAAAAAAATAGAAGAAAAAGAATACTCATACATAGTATACTATTTTAATCAGCAAACAAACAGACTAGAAATAATAAAAAAATACACAGGCAAAAATAAGAACACAGAAACAAAAGAAAAATTAAATTGCTACATATGCCAAAACACAGTAAAGGTTTACAAAAAGCCAGATAAATATATAGAAGCAATAGCCAAGTTATATGAGGAGGAAAACAATAAAAAGCAAGAAGAGAAAAAAGAACAAGAAAAAGGAAAAGAAATAGATGGATAAAAAGACAGAAAAAGAAAACAAACTACAATTAATACCAAAAACCGAAAAATATATAGAATACATATTTCAGATAGTACTAAAACTACCAAGAACAGAAAAATTCAGTATAGGAAACGAATATAAACAAAGCATGTACCAAATGATAAGAAAAATAATGTATATAAACAAAATAGGAAAAGGAGAAAAAACAAAATAATAGAAACACTAAACCATATAGATGCAGAGCTAAACACACAAAGAATATATTTAAGAATAATGAAAAAGAACCAATGGATAGACGAAAAGAAATTTAAAGTAGCAATGGAACAAATATATGAGATAGGGAAAATATTAGGAGGACTAATAAAATACTATGCCAAAAACGATGCGAAACAAATATGAAGAAAACCTAACATACGAAAAACTAATGTTAGCACATAAGGAATCACAAAAGGGAAAAGGCTATAGAAAAGAAATAATAGAATTCAACCTAAAGCAAGAAGAATATATAATGTGGCTATTAGAAAAACTAAAAACCAAAACATACAAACATGGAGGCTACAAAGAATTTTATGTAACAGAACCAAAAGTAAGAAAAATAGAAAAATCAAAATATATAGACAGAATAGTACACAGATGGGTAGTAGACAACTTTTTAGAACCAGCATATGTACCACAATTCATAAATACAACATATGCATGTATAAAAAACAGAGGAATGCATAAAGCATGTTTAGACACGCAAAAAACAATGAAACACTGTAAAGCCAAATGGGGAGAATACTATATACTAAAAATGGACGTATCCAAATATTTTGACAATATAGACAAACAAATATTATTAAAAATATTAAAAAGAAAAATAAAAGACAAAGATGTACTATGGCTATTAGAAGAAATAATATATGCACAAAAAAGGCCCAAAGGATTAGAAATAGGAAATTACACATCACAAATGTTTGCAAACATATATTTAAACGAAGTAGATCAATACATAAAACATAAGTTAAAGATAAAATATTATAAAAGATATTTAGACGACGGGATAATATTTGTAAAAACAAAAAAAGAAGCAAAAGAAGCATTAGAAAAAATACAAAAATACCTAAAAGAAAACTTAGGACTAGAATTAAACAAAAAAACACAAATATTCAAAAACAAACAAGGAGTAAACTTTTGTGGATATAAAATAAAATCCAGCCTCTAACCGCAATAACAATGGGACGACCAATGACAACAACAACATTGATTTTCGCGCCACACTCTAATACAAATTTCAGATTATATATTTTACGGAATATATACAGTAAAGGTATTAGTATTAAAGAGATTTATTCCTTCCGAAATTATTAAATATATAAAATTAACTATAAAAAATAATAAAAGTAGGTAAAAAAGAATCAGTAAAATAAATATTAGTAAAGAAATTGAATATATTTATTTTACGAAAGTAAATAAAAATAATAAGGATAAAGAAATGAATATATGTTTTATAAAAGGAAAAATAATAACAAAACCAGAATATAAATTTACATTTATAAGAAATGCAGATGCAGTAATAATGTTTGAAATAGAATTGGAAAACAAATCAAAAATAAAGGTA
>CAJKVD010000219.1 GCA_905203195.1 uncultured Clostridium sp.
GCTTTTATAGGATTAATTCCTAATTGTGCGGCTTCTGTGATTCTTACAAATATGTATTTAGAAAATGTTATTTCTGTTTCTAGTTTAATATCTGGGCTTTTAACTGGTGCAGGAGTTGGACTTGCAGTTTTGTTTAAGATAAATAAAGATGTTAAAGATAATATAAAAGTTGTTATTTTATTATATTTAATAGGTGTGATTTCTGGGATTGTATTAGAATTGATAGGGTTTAAAATATAATTTGGGTAACAAAAAACATATACATTTTTGTATATGTTTTTTGTTATAGATTAATCTTTATTTTTTTTCTTTTTCAAATTTACGACTATTGCATCTTCATTATCAAATAAATATTTTGAATCTGTAGTATCTATTTGTACTGGGTCAAATTCATTTCTGTCATCTAAAAAGTTTAATTTTTTTGGATTAAATTTTTCTTTTTTGTTTTCTTCATCTAATGAATCAGGAATATCTGAAGAATCTATATATTTAGCAAAGTCATATTTTTTAATTTTTTGAGGTTCTTTGTATTTTGAATCTAGGAATCCCATTTTTCCTTGTCCACAAAGAGGTTTACCATTTGTGTTTCTAATTTTAAATGCACAATCTTTTAAACTAAAAGATTGTAGTTTTCCTGGTGTGAAGTTTGGTACAAATTTCCAAGAAACGTTACCATGTTTAGAATCATATTCTCCTTTGGCAAAGTCGATAGTGTCTGAAAAACTCCATTCTCTATGTTGACCAAATTCTGTTGACCACCATTCTAAATCTTCTTTGGTTCCATTTCCTGTAAAAATTTTATTAGCACAATTTGCTAAAATAGTTTGTTTAAAGTTTTCTTTTGAAGTAGGTGTATCTAATTGTGATAGGTTTTGAGCTGATATTATTGAACCTACTTTGTATTTTCTGAACATTGTAAATATTGGTTCTGTTGATTTGCTAATGAAATCAGGAAATTCATCTATGTATAAGAAGTATGGTGTTCTTGATTTTTCTGTGCCAGGTCTTCGCAAAACTGCATTTTCAAAAGCTATTAAGAAGAATAATCCAAATGCTTTGTGGCTTGTTGCACCTAAGTCACCACGTCTTGTACATACAAATATAAGTTCACTGTTTGCTAATGCTTTGTCAAAATCAATATTATAGTGTCTGTTGCAAAGGATTGATTTTACTCCTTCTAATCGTAGTAAATTATCTAATTGAGATACTGCTGCATAAGTGAATTGTTCGGTTATTTGTCTTCCTGAACCGTTTTTATAAAAATTCTTTTTGAAATATGCTATTTGATTTGCGTGTTTTTCTTTTAACTCGTCATCATGTGCCATTATTTCACACATTTTTTCTACTAATTCAAAGTTTGTTAGCATTTTTAATAAATCGTCTAAGTTTGGAAGTGAGCCTTCGTTCATACGTGGATACATTTCTTTTAGTAATATTGATAAGTTTTCTATTGCTTGTAAAACTACATCTTCTCTGTATGCTTCTTCGATTTCAGAATGTGTGTCATTATACATTGCTTTTAATGCAGAAGAAATTGTTATTGCAATTTTATATGGATCATCATATACAAATGGATTAATACCTATTGAGTTTGGATTAGATGGATCTACTATATTATATGAAAAACCAAAATTTTTTGCAATATCAATCATGTTGTTAGATATTTCTTTATCTGGTGACATTACTGTTACACCACAGTTTCTATATGTTAATTCTGGACTATCAGCTAAAATCATTTTTTTGATATATGATTTATAAATTGTTTCTTTTCCTAAAGCAGGTGATAACATGTTTAGGTTAAAGTTTTTATTTAGATATTCATTGCTGTATGGTTTGTTTAATACGGCTATTTTTGTTTTTAATGCTGTGAATCCCATTTCTTTTGAAATTTCAGAGTAAAAGAATTTTCTTTCTAAATCTCTGGCTATAAATGGTTCAAATACTAATGAAGTTTTTCCACTACCAGAACCACCACATACTAATGTTGATTGAAATCTTGAGACTTCTGGAAGTGTTGCAGTTTTTCCTGTTTCTGAGTTTTTAAATAAAAACATTTCACAA
>CAJKVD010000220.1 GCA_905203195.1 uncultured Clostridium sp.
AAACCATTATTTGATTCTTCCTGTTGCTTCCACAATGTAAGATAATCTGCTAAAATGTATCTTAAAATTTCTACACAAATATCTTGATACTCTGTAAAGTATTCTTTACCTGATTTTATTTGTTTTAATTTGCACATCAAATTTATCGCTGAATCTATTTTATTTTCTATGTCAAATAAAAACTTCTCTGGTTTTTCTGGTTCTATATCATCAATAGTATAACTTAACAGTGACACAAATTCATTGCGGATGTTGTCATCAGTATCAAATATCCAAAGAATATTCTCAACATCCCAGATATAAATTCCATATTTTTCTTTGCATTCTTGTTTAACTTCTTTTCTAACAATATTTCCAATGGCTAGTATGTATATACCTTCTAAATCTTTTTTATTTATTTTAATACGTTCACATATTCGTATAATCTTACTTTCTATTGCAATATTATCTGTATAAAATTTTGATTCTATATATATTTTCTTTGATTCATCACTTATCACAAAATCTGTATATATGTCTGTTTCTCCGCTTTCTTGAATTATACAATCCTTTTTTCTAAAATACTCTCTTAATAAATTTTCAAACTTTACTCCATTTGACAATTGTTGATTTCTAACTGTGTTTGCTTCCATATAGTATCTTATTGATTTTGCAATTTGCTCAATTATCAACATATTAGAACTAGCCATCAGTTTTTTGTACAGCCATGATTTATTTTTAGAATCTAAATAATAATCATCAGGAATCCCTTTTAATCTAGCAATCTCTTGATGCGTAATCTTTCTTATTTTACCATAGTGACTAATCAATGGAATCTTAATGCCATTCAAATTTATTGTCTCCGACGCTACATACCTATTTCCATTCCAACAATAAAAGAACAATTTTTTTCCAATATCTTTAAATTCTATTTTTTGTTGATTAATATTATAATACCAATCATCTTTCTCTAAATAATCATCTCTAAAGATTTCCTGAATTCCATAAAATTTATAGTCATTTTCTAATAAAGTAATTTTCCTTACATTCAAATATCCAATAATATATAATTTGCTTTCTCTTACAGGAATTTCCGTTTCTCTATCAGTATCCATGATATTATATAGTAGCTTGTATCCACAATTTTCCATTTCATACTTCAATTTCTTAAATTTCTCAGTGCGAACAAATGATTTACAACTTTCAAAGACAAAAAAATTAGGTTTTTTTGCATATATTATATCTCGATATTTCTGAAAATAACCATTGTCTCTTTCCTCTTTTTTTGAAAAATTTCTAATCATTAATTTTCCCACAATAACCTGTACGTCTGGTAGTTCATTCTCATTAATATCTATAATGTTTGATAAAATAACATTTTCTCCAAAATTATGTTTGCAAATTTCTTCTGTTCTTTTTTCAGTAACGTAAGTAGAAACTACATTAAACCCCATTTTCAAAAAACCGAGCGTCATAGTTCCTAATTCGTCATTTAAAACTACAACATTATTCTCCATTCTTTTGTCCCTCCTATTCTTATTATTTTCAACGAAAATAATATCTTTTAATTACACTTTGTCCCTTCAAAATTCTCACGTATAATTATTTGATAAGAATATCGCTAATAAATTTTATTTTACTATCTATATTTTCAAAAGTACTAAAATGTTGCTTACCATCAAATTCCAACATATCATAAACTCTTCCAATATGTATCGCTCCATTCATCTTAACTAAATTTGTTTCACTTATTCCTGTTTCTTCTCGCAATTCTCTCATCGCACAATCAGTCAGAGATTGCACTTGCAGTGCAGAAACCACCTGCTGTAGCTTCCCAATATTCAGCATTGTATTTATTTTTATCTCTTTGCATTGGCCAATATATACCATCAATATTTTTAACAATAACTTCACACTCTATTGAAATATGCTACAAAAACTCTATATCATTCATCAACATACTTTTTTAATAAAGTAAATTGTTTTTCAGACAAGATATTTTTCTCTTTGGTTTCAATAACAACTTCAATTTCTGTTTTAAAGTACTTGTCTGGTATAGAATTTAAATATGTT
>CAJKVD010000221.1 GCA_905203195.1 uncultured Clostridium sp.
TAATGGCTGTTGCAACTATTGGGGCTATTGCTATAGGAGAATATCCGGAAGCTGTTGCTGTAATGCTATTTTATCAAGTTGGTGAGTTATTTCAGGATTATGCTGTTGATAAGTCAAAGAGATCAATTAGTGAGTTAATGGATATTAGACCTGATTATGCAAATGTGGAAAGAAATGGTAATGTTATAAAAGTAAAACCAGAAGAAGTAAAAATAAATGAAATAATAGTAGTTAAACCTGGAGAAAAAGTGCCATTGGATGGAACGGTAATTGATGGTAATTCCATGATAGATACATCAAGTTTGACTGGTGAATCTGTGCCACAAAGTGTTAAGAAAAATGATAGAATATTAAGTGGTTCTATAAATCAAAATGGAACTTTGAAAATAAAAGTTGAGAAAAAATTTGGAGAATCAACAGTACATAAGATTTTGGATTTAGTGGAAAATGCAAGTAATAAAAAATCAAAATCAGAAAATTTTATAACTAAGTTTGCAAAATATTATACTCCAATAGTTGTAATATTAGCAGTAATGCTTGCAATAATTCCGCCTATTGTATTACGAGATGGTAGTTTTGTAAATTGGCTATCAAGAGCACTTACATTTTTGGTTGTATCATGTCCATGTGCATTAGTTATATCTATTCCTTTAGGATTTTTTGGTGGAATAGGTGGAGCTTCTAAAAAAGGTGTTTTAATAAAGGGTAGTAACTATTTGGAAGGTTTGGCTAATACAGAAATAGCAGTTTTTGATAAAACAGGTACTTTAACAGAAGGTGTTTTTGAGGTTCAAAAAATAGTTACATCAAAAGAATTGGGTTTTGCAAATTCTAATTTTGAAGTTGGAAAAGATGAGTTGTTAAAACTTGTGGCAAGTTGTGAAAATGATTCAAATCATCCAATAGCAATATCTATAAAAAATGAGTATAATAAAAAATATAAAGAAAAAATTGATGGAACGAAAATTTCTGATGTGCAAGAATTATCAGGAAGAGGTATGAGTGCTGTTGTAGATTCAAAAAATGTGTTAGTTGGAAATCAAAAATTGATGGAAGAACGAAAAATACAGTATGTTCAGAGTACAGATATAGGTACAGTATTGTATGTTGCGGTTGATGGCGAATTTGTAGGATATATTGTAATTTCAGATAAAATAAAATCAGATTCTAAAGATGCAATTATCGAGCTTAAAAAGAATGAAGTTAATAAAACAGTTATGCTGACTGGGGATAAAAAGGCAGTTGCAAATAGTGTTGCAAAAGAATTGCAAATTGATGAAGTTTATGCTGAGTTGCTTCCTGATGGAAAAGTGGAGAAAGTTGAACAGTTGTTAAAGTCAAAATCTTTAAAAGGAAAATTGGTTTTTGTTGGTGATGGGATAAATGATGCTCCTGTTCTTGCTTTGAGTGATATTGGTATTGCTATGGGAGCGTTGGGTTCTGATGCTGCAATAGAAGCTGCAGATGTTGTTATTATGACAGATGAACCTTCTAAAGTTGGTAAGACAATAGAAATTTCTAAAAAGACTATGAAGATTGTAAAGGAGAATATAATATTTGCTATAGCTGTAAAAGTTATTGTTTTAGTTTTAGGTGCTTGTGGTGTTGCTACGATGTGGGAAGCTGTTTTTGCAGATGTTGGAGTGTCTATACTTGCAATTTTAAATTCTTTAAGAATGCTAAGAGGTTAATAATAATTTTTATATTCTAGGAAGTTTGGAGAACTTTCCTCTAATAAAAAAGCTGGATTAAATTAAAAAAAATTTATCCAGCTTTTTTATCTTTAAAAATATTTTATTAATCTTAAAACTTAATAAAAATTGTATATCAAATTTTATATCATATACCAACAAAAAATGCAATACCAAAATTTTAAAAAATATAAAAATATAAAAATATAAAATTATTGAAACAGTTGTAATTCTAATGGTTCCTCTATTCTTATTTTTTTATTAAGTTTTAAGATTAATAAAAAAGAAAAAATAGGAGGGAGAACAAATGTTAAAACAAACAAAAAAACAAAAAG
>CAJKVD010000222.1 GCA_905203195.1 uncultured Clostridium sp.
GGTGGTTATGATTGAAAATAAAAGGGGATGTTTTTTATTTTAAATCAGTATCTCTAACTGATTATGTTTGTATTATAATATTTTTATTTGTCCATTTTGTGAACTCAAAGTGAAAATATAGAAAAGTATTTTTATGGTTGTTCACCTAAAGTTATTGTTAATTCTTTTTCTTGACCGTTTCTATTAACTTTAACTTTCATTTCATCACCAATTTTATGAGAATTTTTAATTTTATTTAAGTCGTCCATTTTTGAGATTTTTGTACCATCAGCTTCAATAATTACGTCACCAGCTTTAATTCCAGCTTTTTCTGCACTAGAAAAATCTTCTACACTTTTAACATATACACCTGCAACAAGATTATAAGTTTTAGCATTTTCTTCAGTTAAGTCAATACCACTAATTCCAATATAAGGTCTTTTTACTTTACTGTATTGTATTAGTTGAGATGTGATATCTTTAGTAGAATTTATAGGGATTGCAAATCCCATTCCTTCAATTCCAGTTCCAGATAATTTTAATGTATTAATACCAATTACTTTACCTTCACTGTTTACTAATGCACCACCACTATTACCAGAGTTTATTGCTGCGTCTGTTTGAATAAGAGTGTATTGTTTTCCATCTGAATCTGTGACTTGTCTGTTTACAGCACTTACAATTCCACAAGTAACGCTACTTTGCATACCAATAGGATTTCCTACAGCCATAGCGAATTCACCAACTTTTATAGAATCTGAGTCTGCAAATTCAGCTTTAGATAGTCCAGTTTTTTCAATTTTTATAACTGCTAAGTCGGTTTGTTCATCTTTACCAATAATTTTAGCTTCGTATTCTGTGCTATCATTAAATAATGTAACAGTTAGTTTACTAGCTTCTGAAATTTGATAATAAGAGTTATCACTGCTGCTACTTGTGGTGCTAGATATAACGTGGTTATTTGTTAAAATGTAACCGTCTTCGCTAATTATAATACCAGATCCACTAGCTGTTGCTGTACTTGAGCTAGATTTACCAAACATTTGTAACATTGTGTTATTTACTGCATACTCTAATTTGATTCCTACAATTGAAGGTAGGATTTTGTTAGCAGCATATACTGCTGTATCAGAATAATTAGATAAATTTACTTGTGATACATATCCTGAATTGCTATTTGAAGATGAATTGTTTATTGTACCATTAGAATTTGTGTTTAGTATTTTAGAACGTACAGATGGTACTCCAAAACAAGTTCCTATTACTACTGCACATCCAATTACACCACTGCAAAAAGGTAATACAACACTTTTTCCAAATCCTGTTTTAGTTCTTTTTGTGTTGTATGAACTGGAACTAGAGACTGTTTTAAAATTAGTTTTTTTTGTTTCTACGTTTTTTATTGGTGTGTTTTCATTTTTATTTTCTTCCATTTGAAAGACCTCCTATATAATTTATATTTATAATATTTGAACTATAAATAGATTACAATACTTTTGTGAAAGTTTTGTGAAAAAAATGTTATATTTTATTAAAATTCACAAAAAAATATAATCTACATAAAATATATCAAAAAGGAGGTAGTCATGAAAAAAAGAACATTGGCTTTTGTAATTATTATAGCTGTTGTTATTTTAGTTGCAATTGTTGTACAAATAATACTTAAAGATAAATCAGCAAGTAGGCAGGATTTTTCTAAAGTTAAAGTGAGTGAAGTAACTCGTTCAGTATTTTATGCACCACAATATGTAGCAATAAATAATGGATATTTTAAGAAAAATGGTATAGATATTGAGTTGACAACGGGTGGTGGTGCAGATACAGTAATGACAGCAGTACTTAGTAACCAGGTTGATATAGGCTTTGCAGGACCAGAGGCATCTATTTTAACAATGTGGAGATCCCTATTGACCGGGACAGTGAGGGCTTCCGTCTGGTGACACGTATTCAGGATGAGGCCCACCGGTTTGCCATTGAATATCACCGTTCTCTTAGAAGCAAGGAGCAGGTGCATTCGGTGCTTG
>CAJKVD010000223.1 GCA_905203195.1 uncultured Clostridium sp.
GTCTCAACAAAAATTTGCTCTTTAGTGTTTATTAATAATGTCATACTATTGTTAAATACCTCAAAATTAAACATATATTCTTCTTGCTTAATATCTAAATTTTTATGTACTCCAATATCAATCTTAGTTTCTATTTGATTTAATTTCTCAAACAATAACAATATACTCTTATCTTCTAAAGAATATCTAATTAAATCTATATCAATATCAACTGTCGCTCGTCTTTTGTCATTAGTTATATTAAACATAACTACTCCGCCTTTGACTGTAATATTGTTTCTATAATTAGATTTTGCAATTTTACTTAATATTATATCTTGTGCTACTTTTGATGTTGCATAAGCATCTTCATATCCTTTTTCTAAATAAAAGTCTATACTTTCTAATAAATTTATCTCTAAAAGACCTCCCTGTGTATGATTTCAAAAATTCTTTTTCCGTTAGTAAAACAATCTAAATAATCTGCAAGTAAACTCATATCTATTTCATCTGCAATTTCTCTGTAATTACTTATTATTTCTTTGTAATAATCAAATGGCATTGTATTCTTATTTCTTATTAGTTCTATTAACATTCTTTCTTTATCTTAACATTATTGTAATTCATTTCACTTTTTCCAGTTTCAAAAAAATGATTTGCCATAAATATTTGCTCTATTTTATCATTTTCTATTTTCTTCACATTATGTTTTGTTGCTAAAAAATATTTACTTGGTATATAATCCGTTAATCCTAAATAGAAAAAAGCACTTTCTGATGTAAAAATACTATTTGGATATTTTTTTACAATATACTCTAATTGATTATATCTTTCAGTATCCGAATACAAGCCATTTTCAATTTTATATAGTTCTTTATTTTCAACTTTTTTATTTATATTATAGTTGCTCATTCCTTTATCTTTTAATTCTCTATGTGTATATATCATATTTTTCGCCCCCAACCATATATTAAACTAAAATAAGGCGTTTGTCAATAAAATCGCCTTGTTTTAGTTTAAATATTCTACTAATTATTTTCTAATGTATATTCATCTTTCAATTCTATTCCATTTGGCAAGTTGAGTTCTGGATAATTAACATATTCTTCAAAGAAATCCTTTATTTCCGAAAACAACTCTACCTTTTCATTTGCAGCTTCTTTTAATTTTTTAGGTGTAATTTTTCTGCTTCTGAAATAAGTTGCACTTGAAGTTTCAATTCCTTTTGTCGATTTACAAAAAAAGGATATTGGATAATTTAAGGCATCACTTAACTTATATATAATACTTGATGCATTTGTAATTTCTAATTCACATTGTGATATATATTGTTTTGTTACACCTATTCTATCTGACAAATCAGCTAAAGAATATCCTCTTGATATTCTTGCTTGTCCATCATAATTGTTGCTCTAACATCTTTACCTTTTTCATCTGCAATAGTCATATCAAACATTCCGTTTTGCATTAATTTATATGCTGCTTCTATAAATGTTTTTCTTAATTTCATATTGACTAATTTGTAGTTTCCTTTTTTATCTTTTTCAATACCTCTACATCAACAATTTCTTTTAAATATGCTTCTTTTATTCTGTTCTTTCTACTTTGTAATGATGATATTTCTTTATCTAGTTTGGCTGTATTTCGTTCTTTCTTATCAGCTAAAACAGGATAAAAGTATTTCTTTACTGTCATATCATATTCAATTAAGTCCATTATCATTGGCATTATCTGTTCTTCAATTAAATCTTCACGAAGATAAATTTTACAATCTGTGCAATGGTAATACATATATTTCTTCTTTTTACCACCTGTACCTTTACACTGCATTATTTTGCCACATTTAGGACATATCATCTTTTGCATAAAGATATAAACTCTGTCTCTGCAATAGGCTCTTTGATTTTTTTCTTTTTGAATTTGAACATCTTCAAACATTGCTCTTGTTATTATTGGTTCTACAACATTCTGTACTTTGGTGCAAATACCAAATGATATTTGCAATTCCATGTGCTGTGTGC
>CAJKVD010000224.1 GCA_905203195.1 uncultured Clostridium sp.
CTAAGTGTTCATTAAATAGTTTTAAATCTATTGCTTCTATTGATTCAAAGTCATAATCTCCATTTTCGTCTCTTGGTGTGTCTTTTCTTTCAACAAAATAATTGTCTACTGATATTGTAACTGGCTTGATTCCATTTAGTCTTAACTGTATTCCTAATCTTTGTGCAAATGTTGTTTTTCCTGATGATGATGGACCTGCTATTAATACCATTTTTACATTTTTTCTTTTTGCTATACTATCTGCAATATTTGCTATTTTTTTCTCATGCAATGCCTCTGCTAACATTATTACATCTTTTATTCTTCCATCTTTTACTGCTTTGTTTAATTTGTATACTGTATTTGTTTCTAATATTTTGTGTATACGTTCATATTCTTCTAATGCCCATGATAATTTTTTTGTTGGCACAAATTCTGATATTTCTGTTGGATTTTTTGAACTCGGGTATCTTAATAAGAATCCATCATAGTATTTTATTATTTCAAATTTTTGTACTGCCCCTGTTCTGTTTGCCATTGTTCCATAGCAATAATTATAGTAATCTTCACAGTAATACATATAAATTTCTTTGTTATCTGTTAAGTCGTATTGTAGTCTTCCTTTTGAAGTATTTGTTTTTTCATAAAACTCCTTTGCTTCTTCTCTTGTCATTGTTACTTTTTTTATTAGTAAATCTTTATCTATTATTTTTTGTATTTCTTCTGTCATTTTACGTGCAAATTCTTCTGTTATTTTTTTGTTGTCACATGTGCAAAACATTGCATGACCTAATTGATATTCTACTGTTAATTTTTCTTTTGGATATAGCTTTTCAAAAGCTTTTCCCATTATATATACTAATGTTCTAGCATAAATTTTCATTCCTTCTTTTGAAAAAGTATCTATTAATTCTACTTTTCCGTCTTTTTTTACTTCATACTCTAAGTTTTGATATTCGTTATTAAATATGCATCCTACTACTTGATACTTACTATTTTTTATTTCTTCTTTTAATAATTCTTCTATTTTTATTGGTTTTTCTACCTCTATCTCTTTTTCTTTATATGTAACTTTCATTTATCTCATCCTTTCTTTTGCTTAAAAATAAATTAGAATTTGTTAGCTTATTTTTAGCACATGTATATTTTACTATAAAATATTAAATTTATCAATATTTGATTTTTACAAAAAAAAATTATATAATGCTGGTTGGTTATAATTATAATTTTTAAAGGGGATATTATGGAATTAAAATATATAATCAAAAATGAAGATTCTAATTTGACTATTACAATCAAAATTACATATTTCTAATAGATTGCGTCAACAATTAATTAAAGAACATCTTATTTTTTGTAATGATAATTTATGTGATACACGTAACATTGCTAATCTTGGTGATGTTATTAAAATTAATTTTGATAATGAAGAAGATAATTCTAATATAGTGCCAACTAAAATTGATTTGGATATTTTGTTTGAGGATGAATGGATTTTAATTGTTAATAAACCTTCTGGTATTCCTATTCATCCTTCTATGTTGCATTTTACAGATTCTTTATCAAATGGTATAAAATTTTATTTTGACTCAATACGGCTTGCATAAAAAAATAAGGCCTGTAAATCGTTTAGATTTAGGGACTTCTGGTATTGTGGTTTTTGCAAAATGTGCTTATATACATGAATGTCTTTCTCTTCAAATGAAAAACAATTTGTTTAAAAAACAATATTTTGCACTTGTTTATGGCAATCTTCCAAATAGAACTGGTGTTATTGATCTGCCTATTGGTAGAAAAAATGGTAGTATTATTGAACGTAATATAGATTATGAAAATGGTAAAAATTCTATAACAAATTATGAGGTTATTTGTTATGATTCAAAATCAGATTGTTCTTTAGTTAGATGTAATTTGGTTACTGGTAGAACTCATCAAATTCGTGTTCACTTTTCTGCTATTGGTCATCCTTTGGCTGGTGATACTTTATATGGAAATTCTAATTCTAATTTTTCC
>CAJKVD010000225.1 GCA_905203195.1 uncultured Clostridium sp.
TTATTACACCATTTCCATTTTGCTCTATTTCTTGAGTATAATTGCTAATATTCTCTTCTTGTTCTGTATCTATTTTAGTATCTACTATTACCTTTCCTATATAATCATTTTCATATTTTAAAGCTTCATCTGCTTTTACATCCAAAATTCCATCTTGATAAGAAAAATCAGGAAAACTTGTTTCTACGAAATCAACTGCTTGTTTTACAATTTGATTTGTTTTTATAATCAAACATACACATATAACAATTGTCAAAACAGCAACAATCTTTGCTAAATAACCAATTGCTCTTGGTACACCTTCTACTGCCAATTCCGGATATTTTTCCACATTAAAAATAGATAGTTTTACCTTTTTAAAAAATCCCTTTTTTAAGTCTAGTTTTTCTTCTTGATTATTTTTCTGATTTAGATTCTCACCCATCTATATCATTCCCTTCTAATGATAATGTTTTTATTTATATTCTCTTTTTACATCACTATTTACCAATGTTGTATTTACATCAAAAACTGCTTTATCTCCAATATTTACATCTTTCCCTGTAATGTCTACTGTTACATGAAATGTTCCTATTCTTCCTAATATTTCGCACCTTTGATTATTTATGAATACACTATGATTTTGTTTTTTGAACATATCTTTTAGATCTCTTACAACATATCTTATTTTATCAACTGTTCTAAACATATCTCTTCCCACTTGAACATCAACACCATTTATATATCCACATGGAATAATTGCAACTCTTGTGCTTTTTTTAGTTTTATATGCATTAGAATAACCGACATTAAATTTTTCTGGCAATTCTTTTATTTCTGTTACTTGTGATTCTAGTTTTGCTACCTTTTTTAGTCCAATATTATTTTGAAACGCCAACTTCCCAATAAATGCTGAACCTACTCTTACTGCATTTAAATGCATTTCTGGAAATTTTATAAATGCTGAAGAATTACATACATGTAACATCCCTGTTTCTATATTATTCATTTTTAATACTTCTATACAATCAATATATCTTTTAAACTGTAATTTTGTATATTTCTCATCATAATATGAGTTAGAAAAATGTGTAAATGTTCCTTGTATCTCAACATTTTTTTGTTCTTGTATTTTTTTTAAGCTTTCTACCATAAATTCTCTATTTGTATATACAAAACCATATCTTCCAAAACCTGTATCAATTTTTATATGTGCTTTTATTTTCTGTTCCGGACACTCAGTTGCAATTTTGCAAACAACATCAGCAGCTTCTTTTGAACCTATTGTTACTATTACATTATTTTTTATTAATAATTCTACCTCTTCTTTTATCGCTGTTGATGATAGCATTAATAATTGTTGTGTAAAACCTAATTTTCTAAATTCTATTGCTTCTTGTACTGTTGAAACAGCAAAAAAATCCAAACCTTGATTTACCATAAATTCAGTATATTGTTTTAAATCTAATCCATATGCATTAGATTTTACTACTACAATTATTTTTACCGGTCTACCATTATCATCTGGTAAATTTATTTTTGCATGTTCTTTAATTTTTTGTACATTTTGTAATAAATCTTCTTTATTGATTACTAGTTTGTTCATTTGAACTCCTTTACTTTGTTTTTTTGCCATTTTTCAAATTCATTTTTATTTGCCTTAAATTTCTAAATAGCTTTTCTGAAATTTTATATAATTTATATGTAAATGGTTTGTATGGAATGTAAATTTCTCCTAAAAATTCTGTAAATTTACCTCCAAATCCTTTTTTAAATCTATATAATCCATATTGTGGATGTGTTTCATCTACTACTCCTGATACTCCACGGAAATCATATATATCATCATGTCTAGCTATCGCCATTTTTATCATTTCCCATTGCAATAAATAGTTTGGCATCAAATTTCTATGCTCATTACTACTTGCTCCATATAAATACCATGTTTTATTACCATAAAAAATAGGTATTACTCCTGATATTGGTTTTCCTTCATAATATGCCATTA
>CAJKVD010000226.1 GCA_905203195.1 uncultured Clostridium sp.
AACCTTTGGATATACAGCAATATATAGAAAGAATAAAAAGAATAACAAAAATGGAAGTTTTAAATGTTGCTAAAAAAATTAATATTGATACAATATATTTTTTAACAAATGCAAATGCATAGAAAATCTATTAAATGAAAGGAGTATAAATCTTATGCAGATAATTGATAATTTAAAAGTGAAAGAAAAGCTTTATATAGAAAAATTGGATAATGGGTTAACTATAATGATTATTCCTAAAAAGGGAATATTAAAAAAATATGTTATTTGGGGAACTAATTATGGCTCAAATGATAGTAAATTTATTGTTCCAGGAGAAAAGGAAATTACAGAAGTTCCAGATGGTGTAGCACATTTTTTAGAACATAAAATGTTTGAACAAGAAAATGGAAAAAATAGTTTAGATACATTAACTGAATTAGGAGTTGATGCTAATGCATATACAACAAATGATCATACAGCATATTTATTTAGCTGTACAGAGAATTTTTATGAAGCATTAGATGAATTAATGGATTATGTGCAACATCCTTATTTTACAGACCAAAATGTTGAAAAAGAAAAAGGAATAATTGATCAAGAAATAATGATGTATGATGATTATCCTGATTGGAAGGTATATATGAATGCAGTACAGGCAATGTATAGTGAGTTTCCAATAAGAATTGATACAGCAGGTACAGTAGAAACTGTTAGTCATATAGATAAAGAGGTATTATATAAATGTTATAATACATTTTATAATCCTTCTAATATGGTAATGGTAGTATGTGGGGATTTTGAACCAAATGCTTTATTAGAAGAAATAAAGAAAAGATTAATAGATGTTAAAGCAAATGGTGAAATTAAAAGAATTTATCCAGTAGAACCAGAGAAAATTGTTAAAGATTATGTTGAACAAAAAATGGAAGTTAGTAGACCTTTGTATGCTATAGGTATAAAAGATAAACCATTTGAATTAGTTCAAGGAATAAAAAGAGAGGAGATTGTAAAAAAACATATTGCAATAGAAATTTTATTAAATTTGATTTTTGGTGAAAGTTCAAATTTATATAAAAAATTGTATAATGATGGCACTATTTTGTCTTCTCCAAGTATGGATTATGAATTTAGTAGAGGATATGCTTTTGTGTTGTTATCTGGACAAGCAAAAGATCCAAAAAAAGTTTATGATGAATTAAAAAAGACTGTGTTAGAAATGAAAAAAACGGGTATTAATGAAGAGGATTTTAATAGAATGAAAAAGACTCTTTATGGTGATTATGTAAAAGAATATAATGATGTAACTGATATTGCAAGAATGTTTTTAGCTGATTACTTTAAAGGAATAAATAGTTTTGATTATATTGAGCAAATAGGAAGTATTAGTAAACAATATGCAGAGCAAATATTAGATGAAGTTTTTGATGAAAATAAAATGGTTTTGTCTATTGTTAAGAGTAAATAAAAAATTGTATTTTGTAGAAAATATGATATAAATTTTAGTTGATGATTTATATCATATTTTTTTGTCGAAAAATGTCTATATTAGTCATACGAAACTTGGTAAAAAAAGTAAAATAAGCTTGACTTAATAGGAAAAATATGGTAATTTATAAGTGAACTTAAGAGGAGAAATCGTAAAAGGAGAGATTAGTATGTTAAATGATGAAATTTGTAAATTAAGAGACAAACTAAATAAAAGCATAGAAGATGGTGAAGAATATTCTATAATTTATCGACTTAGTATAGAGTTAGATGATTTAATTGCAGAATATTACAAGGACGAAAATTTGGAAAAAGTAAAATAAAAGAAAGTAACCAGGTAGTTAACTTTCTTTTATTATGTGTAAAAGATTGAAAAAAGCTTGCATTTATTGTATAATAGAAAATTAGAAAATATGCCAAAAGGAAGGAATGTGAAAAAGATGCAAGTAAATTCTGATGTTATGGCAGAGTTAATATTAGATGCAGGTCAAGAAAGAGCAGAAAGGGCAAAAAATTA
>CAJKVD010000227.1 GCA_905203195.1 uncultured Clostridium sp.
TACAAGTAATGGCTTTTTACCTTGTTTTCTAAATAAGTTTGCCAACTTTCCTGCTGTTGTAGTTTTTCCAGCTCCTTGTAAACCTATTAGCATTATTATTGTTGGAGGATTTGGTGTAAAGTTTACTTTACTTTCTACCCCACCTAATAATTCTACTAATTCATCTTTTACTATTTTTACAACTTGCTGTCCAGGTGTTAATGATTTTAATACATCTTGTCCTAATGCTTTTTCTTGTATTGTGCTTATAAATTCTTTTACTATTTTATAGTTTACATCTGCTTCTAGTAAAGCAAGTTTTACTTCTCTTAGCATTTCTTTTAAATCTGATTCTGTTATTCTTGCTTTTCCTCTCATTTTTCTTGTAATTTCTTGTAAACGATTGGATAATCCTTCAAATGCCATTTAATACACTCCTTTTTATTTTTTACATTAAGCCATCCAATTCTTTTTTGATTTGTTCTAAGATTGTTGCAATTTGTTTGTCTGAATATTCTTTTTGAATTTTTGTTAATTCTGATAGTATTTTTGCAATTTTCTTATTTTGTTTCAACATCCTTTTCATAAATGATAACTTCTCTTCGTATTGGAAAAGTTTATTCTCCCCCTTCTTTATTATATCTCTTACAGCCTGCCTTGTTATTTCGTTATTATCTGCTATTTCTGAAAGAGATAAGTCATTATTATAATAATCATTTAAAAACATATATTGTTTTTCTGTTAAGAGTTTACCATAATATTCACATAACATACTCATCTTTACTTTATCTTTTAATTTTTCTTCTGCATTTTCTTCTATGTTTTTTTCCATAAAAACACCTTCTTTTTTTGTAATGCAAATATACTTTACACCTTTTTTGCAGATTTGTCAAGAGTTTTTAAGAATTTTAACAATAATTGTTCTCTACATTTATTTTCAAAAGTATCATTTAATTTTATTAATTCAATTTTCTCATTATATTTTCTATCTAAACAATATTTTATTATATAATCAGCAACATCTGGATTTTTAGAAAGCAATGGTCCATGCAAATATGTTGCAATCACATTCCCTAGAAAAAAGCCTTCTCTATCTGCACCAAATTGATTTCCATTTCCATATAATACTTTTCCAAAAGGTGAAGTTGATTGATATGTTTGTCCACCATGATTTTCAAATCCAATAACCTTTGTTGGCTTTCCCTCTTCTAACTCCACATCCAAAACTATATTACCTATACATCTTTTTCTCCTATCCTCAGCTGCTTCTGTGTAATATGGAAAAACATCTAACCCAGGAATAATATTTCCTTCTACACCTTTATAATATTTACCAAATAATTGATAAGCACCACAAATCAGTAAAAAGAACACACCTTGCTGTACAGCCTGTTTTATATCATCTTTATATTTTACCAAATCATCTGCCAAAATACTCTGCTCATTATCTGCACCACCACCAGCAAACACAATATCATACTCATTAAAATTTGGCTTTTCATCACCTATACAATAACGATCTATTATACAATTTATACCTCTTTTTTCCATTCTATATTTTAATACTTGTATATTTCCATAATCACCATATAGTTCTAACATATCTGGATATAAATATAATATTTTTAATTTTTTTTCTTCCACAAAATTCACCCCTCTATTATTTTTGTTTTAAAATTGCATGTCTTGTTGGTTGTAATGCAGTATAATTTGCAATAACATATTTTTTTATATTAGTCCTGTATAAATCATTTACTGCATCCTCCAATTTTAAATATGGAATAATTTTTTCTTGATCAAATCCAGCAGTCTTTATTCTAATAGCAATATCATATGCTCTAGTTCCTGCAGTTATTATCCTTGAAACCTTAAACTTTGATAGTTCATCAAAATTAATATCCCAAATCCAAGAAACATCAAATCCATCTGCAACATTATCATTTAAAACAAATAATAATTCCTTTTCCTCTTCATCTTCTTTTAAAATTCTAAGACTAACATTTGC
>CAJKVD010000228.1 GCA_905203195.1 uncultured Clostridium sp.
GTATTATGATAATTTTCAAGACGAAATATCTGATTCTGTATCATATCATAAAGTTCATCTATATGTGGTTCATTTACAACTATTTTTTCAAATCTTCGTTTTAAAGCTGCATCCTTTGAAAAATATTTTTCGTATTCATCAAAAGTAGTAGCTCCAATCACCTGAGTATCACCTCTTGCCAATATTGGCTTAAGTGAATTGGCTAAATCAATTTCTCCATCTTTGCAAGCTCCAGCTCCCAAAATAGTATGAATCTCATCAATAAAAAGAATACATCCTGGATTAGCCTCTAAAAAAGCAATTAAATCCTGAAATCTTGCCTCTGCAGATCCCCTATATTTAGTACCCGCAACTATTGATGTAACATCAAGAGCTAAAATCTTTGCATCCTTAAACATTTGATGACAATTTCCAGTTACAATACTCCAGGTAAATTTTTCGACTATTGCAGTTTTTCCAACACCTGGATATCCTACCAGAATAGCATTCCTTTTGGTTGCTTTTGCAAGAATTTTTATAAGCTGATTTGTTTCTTCATCTCTTCCAAGTATATCACATCTTTCTTCTGTAGGTGAATATTTGTCATTCATTACAGTTAAAAAACTAGCTAAACTGCTTGGAATAGAAAAATTTTGATTTGTTGGTAAATACAATTTTTCAGCATCATAAAAACCTTTTGGCGAAAATACATCTGTTCCCAAAAGCATTGATACAAACGCAAAAAACAAATCTGGCTTATATTCTGAAAATGCTGCAAGAATATGCTCATTTGTTATCATATCTGTATTATAGTAGTTGAATGCAATTTCACCAGCTATTTCTAAAATCTTATATGTTTCCATTGAAATTAATACGTCTTCTGGTTTTTCCCTATTAACATATAATACATTAACTTTTACACAAGATTTACAATTTTTAGCTGCTGTTTCAAGATATTTACCAAAAAATTCATTTGACTTTGCTATAATTTCTTCGTATTTAATACCTTTCTTCAACAAATACCGATGAAAAGTAGAATCTTTCATCATAGCAAGTTGTCCTAAAACCACCACCTCAGATGCAAAATTGAGTCCAACAAATTCACAAATCTTACTTGAACCTCTTAATAATGTTGAGATCTCTCCACTGATTTTTAATCTCCGATTACTCATAATTGTACCTCCTATTTCTGAATCTTATAATAAGTAACATAATAATTTTACAACCATGTGCGGGTTTTGTCAATATTTAGTTTATATAAAAACATCTACTTTTACTTTATTTTTTTAAATTTTTGATATATAATACAAATATATTTACAAATGGAGAGTGATAAAAATGTTAAAAACTGAAGAAAATCCAGATTATCTAAACTCTTTTTTAGATTATAGTACAACAATGTTAAATAAATCACCAAATAGTATAAAAGAATATAACTATGATTTAACAATGTTTTTAAAATATATAAAAATACATTTTGGTTTAACTAAAGAAACGAATTTTGAAAAAATAACTACAAAAGATATTTCTTTAGATACTATTAAAAAAATTAATTTGAATGACATTCATGCTTTTATAGGATACTTAGCTAGAGAGCAAAACAGTAAACCTGCTACTCGTGCCCGTAAAGTTTCTACTATTAGAATATTTTTTAAATATTTAAGTCAAAAAGCCAAACTTATTGATAAAAACCCAGCACAAGATTTAGAAACTCCTAAGCTTAATAAAAGATTACCTAAATATTTAAATTTAGAAGATAGTAAAAAACTACTAGAAGCGGCTGATAATGAAGATAATAGAAATCATGAAAGAGATTATGCAATAATAACTATTTTTTTGAACTGTGGTTTACGTCTCTCAGAACTTGTCGGAATTAACATTCAAGATATTGACTTTACTGAAAATAAAATGACTGTAATAGGTAAAGGAAATAAAGAACGTACTATTTATTTAAATAAAGCATGTATTAAAGCAATTGGAGAATATTTATCTATTAGA
>CAJKVD010000229.1 GCA_905203195.1 uncultured Clostridium sp.
TGTAGAAGTATATAATAAGAATAAAAATACTAAATCGTTGTATGATTTAAGTGCTATAGGATTATTATATTACTGGGGAGACACAATAGGTTTAACAAAAATGGGAAGAGAATATGCTAGACGAGTTGATGATATAGATTTTAAAAAGGAATTTTGTGAATTAGCAAAAAGACCATATAAAATAAATAAAGCAGTTGAAATAATTAAAGATAAGAATATAAAAAATATCACAGAATTTAAGGCCGAATCTAAAGAATTAGTTGAAAATATTAACTCAAAAGAATATAAAAAAGCATCTTACGGAAAAATATATAATTGGGCTAAATTTATAATAGAAAATAGTTAATATTATACCCCTAAAAATACCCCTACCGACCTAAAAAATAATAGAAATATTAGTAAATAATAAAAAGAGTGTTATGCTGTAACCATACAGAATAGCACTCTTTAAAATATAATAGAAAAAACGAAAAATGCATTCCATTTCTCATAACCCGAAGGTCGTAAGTTCGAGTCTTATCCCCGCAACCACAATAAAATAAAGCATTTGCTAGATTTTAGCAGGTGCATTTTTCTTGCATTTTTGGGCAAAATTGTCACACTTTGGTCACAATTAGGGCGAGACTTGGCACAGCTAGGCAAGTTTTAACAGGAAATGTATTTCAATAATTCACAGGAAGTGGTATAATTGGGGAAAATGATATAAGAAATGGAGAATTGAATATGGAAAATAAGAAAAGAGAAGATGGAAATCCTATGAATGATGGAATAAACAATAATACATATAATCTTTTATTTGGGGACAACGAAAATTTGCCAGAAGAAGAACAAGGAACTTATACAAATGCTATTGCATTTGCTACAATAGATAGATTTACAAAAATACAAGAAAAGAAGATATTTACAAAATTATTAAAAATGATTTATAAACATCAAAATATAGATTTGAATAATATTAGTTTTAATAAAGAATCAAAACAATTTGAATATAGAAATGGTGAAAAGGTAATAACATTTGATAAATTATCAGATCATTTTGAAGATGATGATATAAAGAAAGAGTTGATGTCGAATAAAAGATATGGAGAATGCCATACACAAGCAATGCTAATAGCTCCAAGTATTAAAGGGTCTAGAATAGTTACAGGATATGTTACAATTGCGAAAAGTAAAGTGCTTCATTCTATTATTGAATATGATATAGATGATAAGACTATAGTATTAGATTGGACTAGAAACTTATATATTACAAAAGAGCAATATATTGAATTAACTAAATTTGTAGAGTTAGCATCTTTTGATGGAAAAGAAGTTATAGATGATATTGAAAGAATAACAGGTAATTTGAATATAGGTGTTAAACCATATGTAGTATTTAGAGATGAATTAATGAGAGATATGGAAAGAAATGCGCATATTTTTAAACCTACTGAAGAAGAAAAGAAAAAGGTAGAAAATTTTAGAAAAGAACAGCAAGAAATGGAAGATGAAGAAAGATAAATTATTTCAATAATATAGTAATGTAAAAGAATTAGGAGATTTTTAATATGAGAAATATTGAAAAATATTATGATAATACAGAATCAGAAAAGGCTAGAAACAATGTACAATATTTTGTTGACAAAATAAAATGTCATCCAGGTAAAGCAATAGAACTAGGTTGCGGTGCTGGAAACGATACAGTATATTTAATAAAAAATAATTGGAATGTACTTGCAATTGATAGAGAAGATGTTGAAGAAAGAATAGCTAAAAGATTGAATGATGAAGAACGAGAAAAATTTAGATTTCAAAAACAAAATTTTGAAAGTCTTGAATTAGAAAAAAATAATTTAATCGTAGCTAATTATTGTCTACCGTTCTGCAATAAAAATAATTTTAAAGAATTATGGAATAAGATAAATGATAGCATTTTAAAAGATGGATATTTCGTCGGTAATTTCTTCGGAAATAATGATGAATGGAAGAGTATAAA
>CAJKVD010000230.1 GCA_905203195.1 uncultured Clostridium sp.
TGTATTTAGACAATTGCCGGATTTCAATATGTGGATAAAGTTAGTACAGGAGCATGAGATATATGTTATAAATGAGATGTTAACTAATTTTCTACATCATAGTAAAGGACAAAATATGAATGTTAGTACACCTAATTTGGAAAATTCTGTCAGAAATGACATAGAGATGGCATTTATATGGTACACAGCTATGAAGAATATGGATGATAAATATTTTAAAAAAGCATTTAAAAAGGTAATGGTAAACCCTAATGCAAATTCACATATAGAGATTTTATGTGAAAAATATTTTGTGCTATGTACATCTTCTTTGTTAGGAGTACAAATGGCTGCTATTAATTATTATTATGATGTTTTTCAAAATATGAAAAATTATGAGATTTTAAAACAAAAATATGCATATACGAACAAATTATTTCATGAGATAGATACCAAAATTGGGAATGGAGCTGAGATTATAAAAGAACGTGAACTTCGAGATCAATCATTAGAGTTATTAAAAAAAATGCAGAGTATTATAAAGCAGAATGGATTATTAGAATGATGAGGAACTGGTAATGAAAAGACGATTAATTATTTTTTCTGGTTTTAACCAAAGGGCGGTGGTTGCTATGTTACGTACAGTTTCTAAGCTGAATGTACCGAAAGCAATTATTGCAGCAAGTCATACGGATACGATATTTGCAACAATTTATGCAAAGGATGTGTGTGCAGTAAGAACATCTTTAGAGTTAAAGATAGATTTATTTATACCAGTATTTGAAAAGCTGGCAAAATTATTTAAAGGTGAGGAACTGATCGTAGCACCTTCAACAGAAACTTTAATACGTCTTTTTTTAAAAAATAAAACAGTTCTAAAAAAATATTCTATAATTTTACCGGTAGTTAGTGAAGAATTATATTTGAGAATATCAGATAAATTAAATTTTAATATGTTATGCCAAGAGAACGGAATAGCTGTGCCTTTACAATATAATAAACTTGAAATATGCCCAGATAAATTTGTCGCAAAACCTAAGATGTATTACTCAAATTACTCACGTAAATTTCAAATTCCAGTTCTTATAAAAACAATTGAAGAAAAAGAAATGTTTATGAAAAAAAATCGTGCGGAAGATTTTTATTATGAAGAGTTAGTAGAGGGAGAAAGTTATTATCTTTTATATTATATAACAAAGAACCATAAAATTATTAAATTTTCTCAGAAAAACATTCTGCAACAGTCAGAAGGAAAATCAATCATTTTAGCGGAACTTGCGACAATTCATACGGAAGAAATTTCGAAATTGTTTGAAAGATTGCTTTTAATGCAGGAATTTCGAGGATTGATTATGATAGAGGTTCGAAAAAGAAATGGGATTTATTATATGATTGAGGCAAATCCGAGAATGTGGGGACCATCGCAATTATTTGTGGATGCTGGTTTTAATTTTTTTGAAGTATTTTTATATGATTGGCAATTAATTAATGATTTCCCCAAGTTGGAGGTTGTAGATGACAGAGTAAAGTATTGTTGGAGTGGAGGTTTAAAAAACGATTTAATTAGTAAGAAAAAAATGTCCATCTTAGACTCAAAATGTGTGAGTATTGCAGAATGGATCACTTTTTTAGAAAATGACATTTATTGTAGAAATGATACTATGGGAATTTTTGAAAAGGAATAATGGAAAATGGAGAAAATAAAAAATAAATTAATTGAGTTATACAATGAAAGCAGCAAACATTCTGGCTATCAAATACTTGCATCAAATCTTGAAGAAATAGTTGATAAATCAAAATTGAAAATAAGTTCAAGGTATGAGAGAGAACGTTTAAACTACATTATATCAAAAATAGATTTGAAAGGGAAAAGGATACTTGATATAGGTGGTAATACAGGTTTTTTTACTTTTGAATCAAGCCTTAGAGGTGCGGAAAGTATAGACTTTTATGAAGGTAATGATATTCATGCTCAATTTGTAGAGCTAGGT
>CAJKVD010000231.1 GCA_905203195.1 uncultured Clostridium sp.
TACAAGACAACATGAAATGTTTTCTAAAGATTCTTATAATGTTTCAGAATTATATAAAATCCATGGTTCTATCAATGATGCCAGCACTATAATCATTACAAAAGATGATTATGCTCAATTTAATGAAAGTAGAAAATTATTTATTGCAAAGATGTTAACTTTATTCACAGAATCTCCAATCATTTTCTTAGGATATTCATTCACAGATGAAAACATAAGACAAATTGTTGTTGATTTTCTTAACTGTTTAACTCCTGAACAACTTAATACAATTAGTGATAATTTTATATTTATTACATACAAAAAAGGCGAAAAAAATCTAGAAGAAATTAAAAGAACTATTGTTACTGAAAAAGGTGAAAATATCCCTATCACTGAAATAGCTACTGATAACTTTTTAAAAGTATATCAAACAATAAATCAATTAGTTCCTGGTATGACACCAAAAAATATAAGAGACACTCAAAGATTGGTAAAAAGAATTGTTAACAATACAATCATCAGTGGTGATCCATCCAATGTGATTTTCGGTATTGATGAAATTCCAGATGATATTTCAGATAAAAATATTGCTATTGCTATCGGTAACAAAGAAGATATGATAAATCAATATGGATACAGTCTCGTTAAAGATGAAGAAATTCTAGAAGACATTATATTCAATAATAAAAAATTTGATGCAAAAAATATGTGTAAAGAAAGATTTAAATCACTTTATTTGAATAGATTGATGCCTGTGTATAAATACATAAAGAAATCTAAAATTGATATAAGTGAAGTACCTAAATTAGAAGACTACGTTAACAATCATAACGAAGTAGATAAAATTATTACTCCAGCATATAAAAAGAAACATTTAAAAAGTGCTCCAACATTTAATAATATTATTGAAGTAAAAAAGTATATGCAAGAGAATAATGATATCAATAAAGTATTCAAAGGTGTCTTAAATAGTATTGATACTTTATCATTATATCAGCTTCGAGAAATTTGCAAACTTTATTTTTATAATTATATTGATAAATTATCAAAAAATTCAAATTTTAAAAGAGTTGTAATGTATATAGATTATATGGAGAATTTTAATTAAAGAAAAAATGCTAGTACCCACGTTATAGCTAACCATAACCGTTACTAACATTTAATCTCATTTGACACATTTAAATTATGTTATCTTTAATACATTGAGGTTTAACAATAGAATGTTCTTACCTTCAATAGATAGTATATCAATTTTTTTGAAAAAAACAACCTATTTTTTAATAGCTGAAATTTATAAAAAAAACAAATTTTCCAATAGTTTTTATTAGCAAAGCGCATTAAAATATTAAAAAAATCACATAAATTTACGATTTTAACAAATTTTTTCAAATAATTTAATTTCGTTTAACTAATAAATTTTTTATAAAAAACTCCCCTGCTACCAACAGGATAGTAAAAATAAGGTACTACCAATACCTTAATAAAAAGAACCATCTCAAAAGTCCTTTTACGTACTCAATTTTACCACATAGAGCACGTTCAAGGCAAATATAATTGAAAGGACGTGTTTTTATTATGGCTAGAAAAGTCACATATAAGCGTAGACCGAATAATAGTGGTACAGTGGTAAAACTATCAGGCAAACGTAGAAAGCCCTACTGTGCCAAAATTTCAAGTGAAGAACGTGACATAGTTACAGGAAACAAGAAACAAGTAACTATTGGTACTTTTGAAACTGAACTTGAAGCTTTAAATGCCCTATCTCTTTATCATTTAACCGTTAATAAACAAATAAACGATAAAGAGGCAAAAGAATTGTCTTCTGATATATTTAACAAAGTTAAAGAAAGACATGATAGTAAAGTTCCAACATTCAAAGAAATCTTTGACATTTTAGACAAAGAAGAATTTTCTTTGTTATCAGATTCATCTCATTCAGGTTACAATTCATGGATCAAACATTTTAAACAAATATATG
>CAJKVD010000232.1 GCA_905203195.1 uncultured Clostridium sp.
ACCAACTATTTGCCATACGGTAGAACTACTACTTTTGGTATTTGATTGTGTGTTTGACATGATGAATAACCTCCTTACCTAAAAAATTTTATATACAAATTTTTTAAAGGTTCTAATTGTATTATTAACAAATAAAAAAATATTTATACAAAATAGCATAAAAAAATAAAATTTTGAAAAAATAATAGAAATATCATATTAAAAAATGAAAAGGAGACCAAAAATGCTAGTTACATTTTTTAGAGCAATTCTTTTATATATAATTGTATTAATTGTCATGAGACTAATGGGAAAGAGAGAAATAGGGCAATTACAACCATTTGAATTAGCAATATCTATTATGATAGCAGATTTAGCATCAATACCAATGACAGACACAGGTGTACCAATATCAAATGGCATAATACCAATATTAGGATTATTAGTAATGCATTTATTAATTTCTATAATAAATTTAAAAAGTATAAAAGCTAGAGAAATAATTTGTGGAAAACCTAGGATATTAATATATAGAGGAAAAATTGATGAAAAAGCGTTAATAAAAGAAAGATTTACAATAAACGAATTAGAAGAAAGACTAAGAGGAAATAATATAGTAAATCTAGGAGATGTAGAATATGCAATATTAGAAACAAGTGGAGATATTACAGTAATTCAAAAGCCAGAAAAAAGAAATACAATTCCAGAAGATTTTAACATTGTTCCAGAATATGAGGGAATTTCTTATGATTTAGTAGTAGACGGAAAAATTATGGAAAAAAACCTAAAAAAATTAGGAAAAAATTATCAATGGTTAAAAAAACAAGTTGAAAAGTTTAATATAAGACCAGAAGAAGCACTTGTTGTAACATTAGACGGAAAGGGCCAAATTTTTTGTCAAGAAAAAGAAAAGAAAAAATAGGAGGAAAACATGTATAAAGAAACAATATTTTCTATAATCATAATTATTATAGTTGTCGTGGGAAATATAGTAACTCAAAATTATACTAATTATTCAGTAAAAAAGGCAACATCTGAACTAGAAAAATTAAAACAGGAATTATCAACAGAAACAGAAAAAATAAACTGGAATGAAGTAGAAAATAAATTTGCAAATATGCAAAAAGAATGGAGAAAAGACTTTGAAAAATTAGCATATTATACAGAGCATGACGAATTAGAAAAAGTTGATACTAATTTAACAGGATTAAGGAGCTATATAGAAACAAAAGAAGAAATAGAAGCTATTAACGAATTAGAAAAAAGCGTATTTATATTAAAACATATAGAAGACAAAACAAGGATGAATTTAAAAAACATATTTTAAAAAAGTGGTAGAAAGTCTCTACCACTTTTAAAATAATTATATTTTTATTCTGAAATGCTTTTTACAACACCTGCATAAGCTTTAAGTTTTTTATAAACCAAATCATTAACTGTACCAGAAGGAAAATGACCATTTTTATCTTTTTTTCCAGCTGGAACGCCAGTTAAAACTTCTATACCTTCCTCAATTGTAGAAATAGAGTAAATATGGAATTGACCATTTTTAACAGCATCAACTACATCATCAGATAATTGTAAATTATCAACATTTTGAATAGGAATCATAACTCCATGAGAGCCGTCTAAACCACGCATTTTGCAAATTTGAAAATATCCTTCAATTTTTTCATTGACTCCACCAATTGGTTGTATTTGACCTTTTTGATTAACAGAACCAGTAACTGCAATAGCCTGATTTATAGGAATACCAGATAAACTAGAAAGAAGACCATATAATTCAGTACTAGAAGCACTATCTCCATCAACACCATTGTATAATTGTTCAAAACAAATACTAGCAGTTAAGCATAAAGGTATATCCTGGGCAAACATTTCTCCTAAATAACCAGTTAAAATTAATACACCTTTAGAATGTGAAGATCCAGAAAGATCAACTTCTCTTTCAATATTCACAATACCATTTTTTCC
>CAJKVD010000233.1 GCA_905203195.1 uncultured Clostridium sp.
CTTTGCAAAAGATGATATGACTGTATTAGTATGTAGATTTTTGAAAAAATAAAATAGGAGGCAATTATGAGTAGAAGTAGAGGCAGAACTAAAGGAAGAAGATATGATGAAGAACCAAAGTTAAATATGAAAAAAGTTTTTGCAGTATTAGTTGCATTTATTGTAATAATTATGTTTATTCTAGTAATAAAAGGTGCTTTTAATAATAAAGATAATACAAGTACTAATATTTCTGTTAAAAAATATTTTTCAGCTTTTAAAGATGGAAAATGGGGAGTAATAGATTCAGATGGTAATACGGTTATAGACTTAGTATATCAAGAAATGATAATAATACCAGACGAAAAAGAAGATGTGTTTTTATGTACTTATGATGTAGATTATGCAACAGGTGGATATAAAACAAAGGTATTAAATAGTAAAAATGAAGAAATATTAACAGGATATGATAAAATTGAGGCAATTGCAAACAAAGATGAAGGTTCTTTGTGGTATGAGGCAGATGTTTTAAAAGTGCAGAAGGACGGAAATATGGACTTGTTAATTTTAAAGGAAAAGAAATTTTACCAGTAGAGTATGATAATATAGAATCAATATTAGGAATAAAAAATGCGTTAAAAATAAAAAAGGATGGAAAATATGGAATAGCAAATAATGAGGGCAAAATTGTGATAAAACCTCAATATTTAGAGATAGCACAGTTGGGAAAAGACAATAAATCAGGATATATTGTGGAAGATGATAATCAAAAATATGGAATTGTAGATTATTCTGACAATGTAATTTTACAATGTGAATATGATAAGGTAAATCAAGTATATGGAAATGATTTGTATGTTGTTACAAAATTAGAAAAACAGATTCTAGTTGGAAAAGATGGAAAGGAAGTTTTAAGTTCGAACCAGAATTATGATGAAATAACAAGTATTTTAAAAACAAAAGATGCAGGTGTTATAGTTAAAAAAGGGAAAAAATATGGAGTTATAAATTTAAAAGGAGAAAAGGTAATAGAATTTAATTATGATGAATTGCAAGAGGCTAAATCTGGAATATTTATTTTTAAGAAAAATGGAAAATATGGAATTATAGATGTAGATAATAATGAAAAGGTTTCAGCTAAGTATACTAATATTACATATCAAGAAGCATCAGATATGTACATAGCTGAGAAAGAAAATTTTGAATCAGATATAATAGATGATACATTTAATGTGAAATTATCGGGTATGTTACTTGCTTTTAATAATGAAGAAGGATATATAAAAATAAAAAATCAAGAAAATGTTTCATATTATAATTTTAAATTTGAGGAAAAACATGATACAGAAATTTTTGCAAATCATACTTTATTTTTAAGAAAACAAAATGGTAAATATGGTTTTGTTGATAAAGATGGAAATGTCGTTGTAGATTATCAGTATGATGATGCTACAGATCAAAATGATTACGGTTTTGCTGGAGTAAAAAAAGATGGAAAATGGGGATCAATTGATGCAAATGGAAAAATTGTACAAGAACCAATATATAATTTAGATAATTATTTACTTGTAAATTTTATAGGAAGATGGCACATAGGTGAAGATTTAAATATGAATTATTATAATTAATATGATAAGGAAAGGTTTAAAAAAGGTGATAATAGATGGGACAAAAGATAAAATATCAATATTCGTATTTTATACATCCTTTTGTTATAAAGGAAAATAAATATCAAAAATATTTGTTAAAATTATTAAAAAATAAAAATATTAGGTTAAGGATATTTAGAAAAGAAAGTGATTTAAGATTATATAAGTATTTTTTACCAAAGATGCAGGAATTTTTATTTTCTAGTTTTGGCTTTTCTGAAAATAAAAGAAAAAAGTTAGAAGAATTACCAAATGAAACTAGAGCAGCAATTTTGGCAGGGTACCCATGTACTATTTTTGAATATGACTTGCCAAGAGA
>CAJKVD010000234.1 GCA_905203195.1 uncultured Clostridium sp.
AAATTTGTTTAATATCATCCGTTTTTTTGTAAAATGTACCATCTATATTTTTTATAACTTTTATTTTTCCTTCTGCATTTTCCATATTAAAATTGATCTTTTCTAATTCTTTTTCATATGCTCCTTTTGCAACTTCTAATTTTTTTGTATGGAATGGCCCACTTGTTTTTAATTTTATAGTTCTTTTAGCTCCAATTTCTTTTAGCTCTAACATTGCTTGTTCTATTGCTTTCTCATCCCCTGATATAACTGTCTGATTAGCATAATTATAATTTGCTGGAACTATAAACATTCCTGTTTTTTCTGTAATTTCTTTACATTTTTCTTCTATCTTTTTAGAATTCAAACCAATAATTGCTGCCATAGAATATTGTTCTTTTGGAAGTAAATTAGCCATATAATATCCTCTTTTTTTTATTAATTTTATTCCATCTTCAAATCCTAAAATTTCTGAATATACTAATGCTGTATATTCTCCTAAACTTAATCCTACTGCTATTTTTGCCTGTATACCTTTATTTTTTAAAACTTCTAACATTGCTAAACTTGTAACAAATATTGCCATTTGGGTATTTTCTGTTCTATTTAACTCTTCTTCCGGTCCTTCAAAACATATCTTTTTTATTGGCATTTCTGATATCTCTTCTGCCTTATCGTATATTTTTTTAGCTTCTTCATATTCATTATATATTTCTTCTCCCATTCCTACATATTGGGCTCCCTGGCCTGGAAATAGAAAAGCTCTTTTTTCTACATTATTATTTTCTTCTGCTATTTTTAAAATCTCATTTAATTTCATTGATTTTTCCTCTCTATTTTTTATTTAATCTTCATATTGGTAGTGATTTTTTGCCAATGTTATTAATGTCCGCTTTTGTTCTTATATCTCTATAAGTATGCTTGCTGTATTTAATCCTCCTCCATAGCCTAATAAAATTACTTTATCCCCTGACTGCAGCAATCCTTTTTTTATCATTTCATCTAATGCTATTGGAATACTTGCACAAAATGTATTTCCTATTTTATCTATATTTACATACATTTTATCAATTATATCTGTACCTAATCTGTTCGCAATTGATTTTATAATTTTTAAATTTGATTGATGTGGAACTATATATTTAATATTTTCTAGTGTTTCGTTACTTTTTTGCAATAACTCTTCTATATTTTTTACAGTTTCTGTCACAGCATATTTATAAACTTCTTTACCATCCATTTCCAATTTAAAAATTCCATCCTTTATATAAGTTTTTAGAATTTCTTTTTCATCAATTGTTGTTTCTATTTTTGAACAATATTTTTTTTCTTCTGCCGTTCCTTCAATCAAAATAGCTCCTGCTCCATCTGATAGAATTATTGATGTTCCTATATCATTTTTATCAACATATTTAGAAAGTTGCTCTATTCCAACTACTAACGCTTTTTTAGCTGTACTACCTTCTATATATTTTTTTGCTACATCTATTGCATTTATAAATCCAGAACATCCTGCTAATATATCAAATGCTATACATGTTTTTATTCCTAATTCTTTTTGTATTATATTTGATATTCCTGGCATTATATATGTAGGTGTGGTTGTTGCTGTTATTATTAAATCTATGTCTTTTTCCTCTCCTTTTAGCATACTTCTTACTAATCCTTTTGCCATATCTATTTCATCTTGAGCAGATTTTAAATAATATCTTGTTTCTATACCTGTTCTTTTTTTTATATATCCATCTTCTAAATTTAGCTCTTTTTCAATTTCTATGTTTTCTTTTTTTATTTCAGGTATATATGCTCCTGTTTTTATAATTTTTATAGATTTCATTCTTATTTTTCCTTTCAATTATTTATACACTATTTTTTTATTTTTTTCTATTAGAATGAGCGGTCAAGTCAAAAGGTGTAAATGTCAATAGTTTTTGTAGGATTTTGGCAAAAAAATATGTAGGTTTT
>CAJKVD010000235.1 GCA_905203195.1 uncultured Clostridium sp.
CAAGATATTCTGTTTGATGCATATTATAATGCTTACAGTACAAGAAGTTTACCATTAAAAGAATACAAGGCACATAATGAGTATTTGAGCAAAAAACATAAATCTGATGAGAAGTTGTATAATCGTGCAAATGTTTATTGTGGCTGTTACAAAATTAAAACCTTTGTGGAAAAAATGGCCGAAAAATGTAAATTAGATATGGAAAAATATGCAGAGATAAACGAATTGTCAGGTAGATTTTATATTTTCTCAGTTCAGATAGACTTAGATGGAAAACTTACAGAGGAAGGTGTGCAAATCAGTCCTTTCTTTTATGCTGTACTTTGTATGATAAAATCAGAAGACATAAATGTTAATATTATGCAAGAAGACATATGCAAGTTAAATGAAGATGTAAATGAATTACTTAAACAGAATGATATACAAATACTGGAGTTTACAGACATAACGATAGTTAAAAATATTGTGTTTGACAAATTAGGAGTTGAGAATGAAAGTCAAGTAGGGTTAGAAGGTGCCTCGGATAAGGTTTATGCATGCAAAGGTTTAAAGAAAGAAGATGAAACGAGTGACTTTTTTAGCTTTTACTTGGACGAAATAGAAAGAATTCAAAAAAACTATAAGAATAATGAGCATGTAATAAAATATACCACCTCGTTATTGTCTGATAATCAGAAAAAGATAATGATAGACAGCGATGTTTATGCCATGAAAAAATGGTTAGAAGTAGATAGATTTCCACTGGCAAAATACCCATCAAAGTTCTCACCGACATTAATGCAGCAATTAGCTATAAACATAGCTATATCAGAAAAGGATAGATATGAAAAAATATTCTCAGTAAATGGACCTCCAGGAACGGGGAAAACAACACTTTTGAAAGAAATAATAGCGTCAAATGTTGTGCAATTGGCAGAAGTTTTAATTAAATATGGGATTGATGGTGGTAATTTTGTTTCTCGAAAAATTGAGTCTGCATCAAATGCTAGTTATATAGAAAAATATTATGAAATACCAGAAGAAATTGCTAAATTTGGAATTCTCGTTGTATCAAATAATAATGGAGCAGTAGAGAATGTAACGCTTGATTTACCGAAATCTGGTGACATGGAAAAAGAAAAGACGAGGACAGATTATTTTGATAGGAAAATAAATAGGGAAGTGTATTTTTCAGCTGTGGCAGATAATCTTTTGGGAGAAGAAGGAAGTGCATGGGGATTAATATCGGCTCGTATGGGAAGAAAGTCCTATGTTGCTGAAGTGTTAGAATCTTGTGTATTTGCTAGAAAAAATGATGATTCAAATAAAGTGACATTGGACCTGGCAAGGGTTGATAGTATTTCGTGGAATGAAGCTATAGAAAAATTTAATATAGCCAAAAAAAAGGTTTTATCATTAAGAAAAGATATCAAAAATGATCAGAAACTTTTAGTGGATTTTTATCAGGAAAAAGAGAACTTAGCTAAGAGAAAATGGGAATTAAAACAGTTGACTATAGAAAAAGAGCAGCTAAATAAAAAGTTAAATGAGGTAAAAACGGAATTAGAAAATAATGAAAAGGAGACTTTAGAGCAGGAAGAGGAAATCAAATATATTAAAGAGCATAGCTCTATTTTTAAGAAACTACTTATCCTTCTGGGGTTAGGAAAAATAGGTAGACATGTTGCTGAAAAACAAAAATATGTCGATGAGTTAATAATACAGCACGAAGACATTAAGCGTAGGTATAGTTTGACCAAGAGAAATACAGAAGAAGTATGTGGAAAAATTGAAAATCAATATAGCATAATCTCTACTCTAGAAAAGAAAGTACAGATACTTGAGGAAAAAGTATATGGAAATAATGAGTCATTGAAAAACAAATACAAAAATAATTTTGCGGATAGATATTTCTATGAAAATATTAAGGAATCTGAAAATTCACAGAATGCATGCCCATGG
>CAJKVD010000236.1 GCA_905203195.1 uncultured Clostridium sp.
TCTTGTCTTGTCCAATATATTCATCCAATGTTTTTGGTCTTAAAGAATTTTCTAATCTTTCTTCACCAGAATTTTCCAACTCTGGATTTATTAATCTTTCTTCTTCCATTTTATTGTTATCCCTTTCCTTAGTGTTTTTTGAGTCTGTCCAAAAAATTACCCAAAATCATTAATAATTATCAATGAAGTTCTCTATTATTTGCAACATTTTACTGTTATCTGATTGATATTTTACTGGTTTAAAATTTGGTATTTGCTTTATTTTTTCTTCTAATTGACTAATATCTTTTGCTCCTAAAATATATCCTTTTTTATCAAATAATTCTACTATTTCTTCTTGATGATTGTTTACATGCTCTCCATATTCGTGTTTCCTTGGAATTGCTATTACTTTTTTTCTGCATTTTAATGATGTTATTATTGAGCCTGCTCCCCCATGTGTTATTATATATGATGCTTCTTGTTGATATTGTTTTAACTCGTCTTTTGGTATTAAGTTAAATATTTCCATATTTTTACTTTTATATTTTGTATAACCTGCTTGTACTATTACTTTTTCTTGTATTACTTTTTTTTCTATTAATTTATCTATCTCTTCTAATAGTCTATGGAAACTATTATTTTGAGTTCCTAACATTACTAAAATCATTAATATATTGTACCTCCATATATTGCTTTGGGATATAATTTAAGCATTTCTTCCCATTGTACTATAAATAAGTCTGCTATTGGATATATTAGCTTTCCTGTTGCTGTTTTTTTGTTTGTATTTGCTATTGTTTCTATATATATTATTTTGCTTTTGAAGATTTTGCCTAATATACACATTGGTCCTGCTGTGTGTGTTCCTGTTGTTACTATGACTTTTGGCCTTATTCTAAAGTATAAATACACTGTTCTTAAACATAAATAAAAATACTTAAAAATATATGTAAATAGCTTTGCTCTTGTTCCATATGGTAAAAAATATAGTTTATTTCCGTATTTTTCTTTAAGACTTTCGTTTGATTTGTCTTTTTCTGTTATTATATATGAATCATATTTGTTAAATAGTGGCTTTAATTGTAATAGTTCGTCAAAATGTCCTCCTGTGCTTGATATAAACAATACTTTCTTTTTTTTATTTACTTTCTTACTTTTCTGTTCTTTTTTGATTTTTTCTATTTTTTTCATAATCATAACCTTACTTTTAATTTTATATTCAAACTTATATTTGCCTTTTTATTATGCTAAAAATAAGCAATTGATAAAAAAGCAAAATATTTTTTTGTTTTTCCTTATTTTACTATAAAAAATAAAAAATAGCAATCCAAAATTGCTATTTCTTATAACTCTTGCACATAATTTTTATCCAAATATTCCTCTCTTTTTTATTGGAGGCTGTTCATTCATTGTTTTTGCTAATTGGTTAAGCAACTCTCTTTGCTCTTTTGTTAGCCTTTTTGGTGTTTGCACTGTTACTGTAAATACAAAATCTCCTTGTGATGTTGTATTTATATTTTTAAATCCTTTATTTCTTATTGTGAATTTTGTTCCTGTTTGAGTACCTTCTGGTATTCTATATACTTCTTTAGAACCATCAACCATAGGAATTTGTAAATCGGCACCTAATGTTGCTTGTGTAATTGTTATTGGTATTTCACATAGTACTGTATTTCCTTTTCTTGTAAATATGTTGTGTCGTTTTATTCTTACTGTTATATATAAATCTCCATTTGGTCCGCCTTTTTCTCCTGGGTCTCCTTCTCCTCTTAGCACAACTGTTTGGTTATCATCTATACCTGCTGGTATATGTACCTTTATTTTAGGTTGCTTTCTAACTGTTCCTTTTCCTCTACAGTTATCACATTGTTCTTTAATAATTTCTCCTGTACCATGACATTCTGAACAGGTTCTTGTTGTTTGTACAGACCCTAAAATTG
>CAJKVD010000237.1 GCA_905203195.1 uncultured Clostridium sp.
TTTACAAATATCATTTATTACGAAAATAAAAACAAAACATTACCATTAGGAATGGATTTTTCAACAAAGGCAATTATAGATTTATCAAAATTAAATAGAACAATGAAAAAAACCAAAAAATTCCATATTGCAAGATTTAAAGACGAAAAAGACGATTTTTCAAATATAATAACAAAAGATGTTATTGTATATGAAGAATGAAGAAGACAATCACTAAAAAAAATTAAATACATATTCTACTATAAGAAGTATAGATATTACTATACTTCTTTTTAAAAACTAAAAAAGGAGGGAAAATTTGAAAAAATTTTTAAAATTAATAATACTACTAATATTTGTACAATTTATGATAATTCCATATACTAAAGCAATTACACCAATATCAAATATACAGTATGAAGGAATAGATGTAAGTGATTGGCAAGGCTATATAAATTATGAAGAAGTAAAAAAAAGTGGGGTTAAAGTTGTATATATAAAAGCAAGCCAAGGAAACAATATAAAAGATCCATATTTTGATATTAATTATGAAAATGCTAAAAACAAGGGGCTAAAAGTAGGATTTTACCATTTTCTGACAGCTACAACAACAAAAGAAGCAGAAAAACAAGCACAATATTTTACGAATGTGATTTCAGGAAAAACACCTGACTGCAAATTAGTAATGGATTATGAAATTTTTGAAGAAAACACTGTATCACAAATACAAGAAATATCACAAGTATTTATTGAAACAGTAAAAAGATTAACAAATAAAGAAGTAATAATTTATAGTGATTTATATAATTCAAAAACAATATTTTCAAAAGAATTATCAGAAAAATATAAATTATGGATAGCAGATTATACTAATTTAGGAAAACTGGAAAACTCAGAAAGTAATTGGAAAAATTGGATCGGCTGGCAATATACAGATAGAGGAACAGTTCCAGGCATTAATGGATATGTAGACAGGGATATATATACAAAAGAAATTTTTTTAGAAGAAAATACACCAATTCCAGTAATAGATAATACTAATATAGAAAAAACTGATAATCAAACAAAAACAGTATATTACACAGTAAAAAAAGGAGACACTTTAAGTCAGATAGCTACAAAATATGGTACAACAGTGTCAGAAATAGCATCAATAAATAAAATAGAAAATCCAAACTTAATTTATCCAGGTCAGATTCTTAGAATACTTCAAAACTCAACTATATTTGGAAGTGAAAGTAGAGGAACAGGTAGTATAACATATACAGTAAAAAAAGGAGATACATTATCAGAAATAGCAAAAGCATATGGAGTTGAAATTTTACACATAATAGAATTAAATAAAATTGAGAATCCAAATTTGATTTATCCAGGTGAAAAATTAAGAATAACAGAAAGTAATAGTCAAAAATTAAACGAATATAATCCAAAAAATGATATTACATACGTTGTTAGAAGCGGTGATACGCTTTGGAATATTTCAAGAAAATTTAGAGTTAGTGTTAACTTTTTAGGACAAAAAAATAATATAAGAAATAAAAATTTAATTTTTCCAGGTCAAATTATTAGGATTTAAAAAAGATCCCAAAACTAAACTATTGATATCAAATATATTTCTAAAATAAAATATTAGTTTTTGCAATAAAAAAATATCAATCAATTTATATATAAATTAACAGATTTTTTAATAAAAATCAAAAAATTTTATCAAAAAAAACGCAAAAATTTGTTTTGCTTGTATTGATTAATTTTAATGGTATGTTATACTAGCTGACATAGGAAATGAACATAGTAGTAGATATGTGTTGCCACTACACTCGATAACTTTTGTTATCAGAAAGTGAGGTGGTGTTTATGAGTTTTATACTTTTTTTAATATATGCCTTAATGGTATCAGCAACAGTAAACGTAACCTTATTAACGATTTTAT
>CAJKVD010000238.1 GCA_905203195.1 uncultured Clostridium sp.
TGTATATCCTCCTTAATTTTTTCAATAATATTTGCTAAATCCGGGTTTACTTTAATTTCATTTTCAATCTTTTCTACCGAGTGCATAACAGTGGAATGATCTTTTCCACCAAACTCCGTTCCTATTTTAGGAAAAGATTCAGATGTCAATTTTCTACACAAATACATGGCTATTTGCCTAGGAAAGGCAATATTCGAGCTCCTCTTTTTACTTCTTATATCTTCAACACTTATCTGGAAGTATTCCGCTACAACTTTTTGTATTCTATGAACATCATTTTTTTCACTAATTCCCTTACTGATAAAGTCCTTTAAGGCCTCTATTGCCAGTTCTAAGTTAATTTCTGAACCACCCATTATAGCTGAATATGCCACAAGTCTTGTAATTGACCCCTCCAACTGTCTTACATCACTTCCCATATTTGAAGCAATGTATTCAATTACATCTTCTGATATTTCTTTTTCAAAGTTGCCTGCAATTATCTTTCTTTTGATAATTTCTACCCTTAAATTAAAGTCTGGTGGAAATATATTAACTGTTAATCCCCAACAAAAGCGAGTTCGTAATCTGTCTTCTAACAGCTTTAAATCATCTGGTGATCTATCAGAGGAAATAATAATTTGCTTAGAATCACTATATAATGTGTTAAATGTATGAAAGAATTCTTGCTGTGTTTGAGTTGCTCCACCTAAAAATTGAATATCATCTATAATTAAAACATCAATATTTCTATATTTATTTTTAAAAAAGTCTACATGATTGAAATTAGTTCCATTATGATCTCTTTTGTTAATTCCTATAAAATCATTAATAAATTCATCACTTGTTACATAAAGAACTCTTCTGTTGCTATTTTCTACAATATAATTACCAATAGCGTGCATTAAATGTGTTTTACCAAGGCCACTATTACCGTATAAGAATAAAGGATTATACATTTTCCCAGGATTTTCAGCCACAGAAAGTGCCGCGGCTTGAGCAAACCTATTACTATTTCCAACTATGAAATTATCAAAAGTATATTTACTATTTAAATTGCTTTGTTCTTTACTTAGATGAGGAACTCCCGTTGGTAAACTTTCCACTTTTTCTGTGGATTTTTCTTTTTCTATTTCTTTTACTTCTTCTTCTAATAAAAATTCGATTTCAAAATTTGTTCCCGTTATTCTATTCAATATATCTTTAATCTGATCTAAATAGTTGTCCTCCATATGTTTTTTATGGATTTGCATAGGAACAATAATAGTTGCTTTTCCATTTTCTAATTTATATAACTTAGTGTCAACAAACCAGGTAGTATATGCTAAAGATGATAGTTCGTCTTTTATTTGATTTAAAAAATTTTGCCATAAAACATCAACATTCATACTACCATCTCCCCGCAAGATAAAATTTACAACATTATAATAAAGCAAAATGTACAAAAAAGAAACAAAAATTTGATAAAAATTTAATTAATATAATTGTTGATATTGAAAACTGCAATTTTTTTAGAAAATTTAACAATTTAATAAAAAAACAATATCCAAATATTTTTCTAAAGTAAAAAAAGGTAAAAATACACAAATTAATGTGCATAAAAATATTCAAAAAAATAAGATAAAAAATTATTCACATACAATCCACAGATTAATCCACAATTAAAACATATATATTATAAGGATATATTATACTTTTCCACATTTTCCACAAAAATGGTATTAACATGTAAAAAAAACCAATCCACAGAGTTGTGGATTTTGTTAATTACATAAAAAAAGTAAAAAAACATCAGGAAATTTAAATTATATCCACACATTTTGTTGACAAAAGTATAAATTTCTTATTATAATAATGGAGATTTATGTCTGGAGGTGGAAAGATGAAAAGAACATATCAACCAAATAATCGTAAAAAACAAA
>CAJKVD010000239.1 GCA_905203195.1 uncultured Clostridium sp.
TTCATTTTGAATTATATTAAATACTGATTCTTTTACCCTGTCTAATGTTGGTCGTGTTTTAATTCCATCTAAAGTATACAATTTAGTTCCTCTTGCACTTCCACTAATAATTCGCATATATTGTACCTACCCTTCAAGGTTAGTTTGTAATATTTTCCTATGATACTATTTTATCGTTTTTTTGGCTAATGTCAATACAATTAACGTAATTGTAATATACATTTAACACTTTTGTAATATTTCAAGCATAGGGGTACAAAAAAACAGCTAAAATCATAAATTTCGGCCGTTTTCTCATTAGTTATACTGGATTATCTTGTTTATTAATATCTTTTATTAATTCTAATTGAGATATAAGTAAAGATTCCATTTTTGCTTTATATATATCAAACTGTTTTTGTACGTCATCCAATTCTTTTTGTTTCATAATTATTTGACTGTTCAATTCATCAACTTGTTTTTGAGCACTTGATTTAGCTTCATCAAGAATTTGGTCTGCTTTTTGTTTTGCAACATTTTTTACCTCTTCTGCAGTAGTTTGTGCAACAACAAGTGTACTTTGTAAAGTTGATTCTATGGATTTATAATGTGCTAAACTATTATTTAATTCGTCAACTTTTGATCGCAATTCAGTTAACTCTTTATAATTTTTTGAATAATCTACTGTTAAATCATCCAAAAAATCATCAACTTCATCAACACTATAACCATTCATCATTTGCTTTGAAAACTTTTTATTTTCTATATCTAATGGTGTTATCATTTCAATTACCTCCAACTGTTAAAACTAATTTAAGTTGTTATTTTTTAACCAAGAAACAGAAAGTTTACTTTTCATTTCTTCTCTTGCCATTTCATTAGTTATTTCGTAGTTAGATGGTGCAACCAAAAAAATAGAATTTGAAACTTTTTGAATATAGCCATCTAAAGCATATACTCCACCACTAATAAAATCTACAATTCTTCTTGCAACATCTTTATTTACATATTCAAGGTTTACTATTATTGATTTTCTTTCTTTTAAAAATGCACAAATTTCATCTGATTGTTCAAAATTTGTAGGTTGAGAAATAACCATTTTGATTGCTTGTCCGTTTTGTTGAGGCATTGCAACTACTTTATTGTTATTTTTTCTACCAAATCCTTTTTTATCTTCTATATCGTTTTCTTCTTCATCTTGTCCATAAGTTTGAGAATATGGTTGATTATATATATCTTCTCCATCTAAATCCATATCTGATTCTGCTGTATCCATCCCAAAAAAATTCCATACTTTATTCATTAAAGCTGACATAAAAAAACCTCCTAATAACTTTCCTTAGTATTGTTGATACTAGTATCCACTTTTTTTACAAGATTGTCAATAGTTTTTAGGAATGTAATAAAACTTTAACATTTTTGTAATATTTTTGTAATATTTATTTAACTTTTGACAAATCCGGATGTATTAAAACCTCATCATACATACTTATATTTTTCATATTAGATATCTCTGTACTTCCATATCCTAACTCTTTCAATTCATCAGAAGTATAATTTGTTATAATTGAGTATTTATCATTTTGTTTTTTTACTTTTATTAAAATTTTACTTAAATATCCTGCTCTATTTCTAACAACATATTGTAAATTATTTTCTTCGACAATAGCCTCATTTGGGACCTTAAGACCACTATAACTCCACCAAATTAAATCAAAAGAAATTTTTCTATAATTTGATAATTCTGCAATCTCTTTATTTATTTTTAAAACTAAAATCCTCTCATCATCATTTTCTTGAGAAATATACGCAATTTCAGCATCTATCTCATCATTATTAGATAATCTAACTTTCACTTTGTCTCCAATTTTAGCTTCTTTGCTTTGATTTGAAGAAGATATAGTAGCAATATATGC
>CAJKVD010000240.1 GCA_905203195.1 uncultured Clostridium sp.
CCTCATATAAATTTTTTATTTGTTCTGCACATTTAGGACAAACTAGTTTGTCTTTGTAAACTTTCAATTCTTTTGTGTTACCACAGAAGATGCAGTTTGGTTCAAATTTTTTTAATATGATTGAAGAGCCATCTACGTATATTTCTATTGGATCTCTTTCAGCAATTCCGAACTTGTTTCTGAGTTCAATAGGTATGACAACTCTTCCAAGTTCATCTACTTTTCTAATTATTCCAGTTGATTTCATCTTTGCCTCCCTCAATGTTATTATTTTGCAATCCTTCCTACCTGATTACTATATCATAAATTAGAAAATTGGTCAATTGGAATTGGAATAATTTTCCGTTATTGCTAAGAACAGTTATAATTTAATTTATAAGATATATTGGAATTTTTAATTATAAAAAAATATATATTGCATAAATTTAATTAGGTGATTAATTTGTTAAATAAAATTTGGCCAATGTTTATTATAATTTCTTTTTTATATGCAATTTTTTGGGGAAATATAGATAGTTTAAATGTAGCTATTTTTAGTAGTACACAGGAAACTGTAAAATTATGTTTAACTTTGTTGGGTACAATGTGTTTTTGGACTGGTATTATAAAAATAGCAGAGAAAACTTTATTGATGGAAAAATTAGCTAAGATATTGAATCCTGTTATAAATTTTTTGTTTCCAGAGTTGAAAAATGAAAAAGAAGTTAAGGATAAAATAGCAATGAATATGATTGCTAATATTTTAGGACTTGGAAATGCGGCTACTCCTTTAGGGATAAAAGCTATGAAGTCTATGCAAAAGCTAAATTGCGAAAAAGATGTTTTAAGTAATTCAATGATTATGTTAATAGTATTAAATACAGCATCGATTCAACTTATTCCTACGACTGTTCTTGCAATAATGTCTTCATTAGGATCCGAAAATCCTACTAGCATAATTTTTCCGGTTTGGATTGCTACATTTTTTTCTGCAATGGCGGGGGTTTTTTTTACAAAGTTTTTTATAAAGGTATTTAAATAATGGTGAGGATATATGCAATTTATTAGTTTTTTTTCAAGTTTGGCAATGCCTGTTATTATTCTAATTATTGTTTTTTATGGTATTTTAAAAAAAGTAAAAGTTTTTGATATTTTTTTGGAAGGAGCAAAAGAAGGTATAGATATAGTTATTAGTATTTTCCCTATACTTATAGGTCTTTTTGTTGCTATAGGTGTTTTACGAAGTTCTGGAATTTTAGACTTCCTAATTTCTATTTTTTTGCCAATATTAAATAAATGTAATTTTCCTGCTGAAATTATGCTTTTGGCTTTAATAAGGCCTATTTCTGGAAGTGCTTCTATTGCAGTGGCTACGGATATAATGAAGAATTGTGGTGTTGATAGTAGAATTGGACTTATGGCTGCTGTTATAATGGGATCTACTGAGACAACTTTTTATACTATTGCTGTTTATACAGCTAGTGTTGAAATAAAAAAGACTAGATTTGTTTTGCTAGCTTCGTTAGTGGCTGATTTTGTTGGAATTGCAAGTAGTGTTATTATATGTAATTTATTTTTTTAAAGAAGAAACCCTCTTTTCATTTTTGAAAAGAGGGTTTAGGAAAGTTTTAAAAGATTTTGATTCTTACAATGTACGTACTGTGTAAAGTATGAATTTCGTAAACGTCTTTTTCAATTTCAACGTAACTCTGTATAGGTGATGTATAAATACCACGTCTTTCAGAGTCTTCTGGTAGTGAAGGGAAAAAACATGCAAGACTTTTTCCATTCTTTGGCATTGTATAAGCTTCTAATGCTGGTTTTCTTTCCATAATTTTACCTCCAAAAATGTTTTTATAAAATGTTAGTAGTTAAGTAAACACG
>CAJKVD010000241.1 GCA_905203195.1 uncultured Clostridium sp.
TCATTTGTTTTTTCATCAAAATAAAGAACTGGCTTTACCTCTTCTGTACTTTCTGGATCTATAATACATATAGGTCTTTTCAAATTTGGCGTATAGCGAAAATCTTTATATTCTGTTTCTGTTTCAGTATACAAACTATCAAGCTTTAGTGGCATTGGCTTTTTAGAAATAGAAATCTTATTTTCTTCCAAAATTGCCATATTTACAACAACTCGTTCTTTTGCAAAAGACAAAATTACCAATTGGTCTTCATTTTCTGATGGATTGTCTACATAAAATGTCTTTCTAATATTTTCACCTCTTAATTCTTCAGAAAAATCTAATCTTTGTATTGTATATTTTGGTGAATCTGGTAAAAATTCTTTTTCTGTTTTATTTACTTGGTATATTACTGTTCTAACACCTTTAGGATCTGTTATACTGAAGGGGTTTCCTTGCCACATATCCATTTATGACACCCCTCTTCTATGATTATATACATAGCTTGTCTTTTGCATGCCCACTTCTAATTATACTCAAAAACAAGCTTTTTGTCAACACAAAATTATGTTAATTTATTTAATATTATATATTATACTTGCTCTCTTGGATTAAAAGAAGAAACTTCTTGTAATTTTTTATAAAGTTCTTCCTCCTCTTTTGTCAATTCACGTGGTACTATAATCTTAACTTCGGCAACTAAATCGCCTCTTTTTCCTTGTTCATTATAATAACCTTTATTAGGAATTTTTAATCTTTCGCCACTCTGAATTCCTTTAGGTATATATATTTTAGTTTCACTATCAATTGTAGAAAGTGTTACTCTAGCTCCTAAACTTGCTTCTGATGGAGTAATCAATAAGTCTGTATATAAATCCACACCATCCAATTTAAATTTTTTATTATTTTGAATATCAATCTTTATATACAAATCTCCATTTTTTCCGCCATTCCTTCCATTTTTGCCTTGACCTATTAGCCTTATCTTTTCACCATCTTTTATACCTTTTGGTATATTAATAGTAAAAACTTTACTCTTTCCAGTTACATCTTTTAGTGCTATCTTTTTTTCAGTACCGAAATATGCCTCTTCCAAAGGTATTTTTATTTCTGTTTCTACATCTTCACCACGAATAGAGCTTAATGTTTGAGTCTTTTCGAAATTATTATCTACACTTCCTAAAAAAATTTGAAAAATAGATTCCTTTCCCTTTAAATCTTTTTGTTTCATTTTTATATTATGAGAATTCCAAGTTCTATCATACTTTCTTTTTGTAGATGGAACTGATAATATTCTATAAGCTTCATTAATATCCTTAATTTTCTCTTCTGCTTTATCATCACCAATATTTAAATCTGGGTGATACTTTTTAGCAGCAATTCTATAAGCCGATTTTATTTCATCTATTGATACTCTAGTTGTTTCCAACCCTAGCAAATTATAATAATCTTTAAATATCATTGAACATCCTCCAAGTATAAATTGGTATTTCTATTATACCATAAATCTGAAAAAAATCTATACTTTTATTTATTTTTTTCAGATTTCACATAATCCTTCGCAATTTCAAAGAATTTCATACCATTTGAAGCCTTAAAAAGAATTACATCACCAGATTTAACATTATCAATCAAGTATTTTAATATCTCATCTTTATTCTCAAAATAATACGCTTTTTTGCTGTCAAGACTAACTTTTTTCACTTGTTCAAAAATAAATTTAGCATTATCACCACAACATAATAAAATATCAACATCACTATCTAATACAGCATCACCTATTTTTCTATGCATTTCTTCAGCAAAATTACCCAACTCAAAAACATCACCTAATACAGCAATTTTTCTTCTTCCCTTATACTCATCCAAGCACCTCAAAAC
>CAJKVD010000242.1 GCA_905203195.1 uncultured Clostridium sp.
TTCAGCATCAATGCTAAAATCAATAGGTGTTGAATATGTTATAATAGGACATTCAGAAAGAAGACAATATTTTAATGAAACTGATGAAATTGTAAATAAAAAAGTAAAATCAGCTTTTGAGCATGGGTTAAATCCAATAGTTTGTGTAGGAGAAACTTTAGAGCAAAGAGAATCAGGAAAAGCTGAGGAAATTATTACAATGCAAGCTCAAAAAGCACTAGATGGATTAAAAGAAGAACAAGTAAAAAATACAATAATTGCATATGAACCAATTTGGGCAATAGGAACAGGAAAAACGGCAACAAGTGAGGATGCTAATAATGCAATTAAGGCAATTAGGAATAAAATTTGTCAAATCTATGGACAAAATGTAGGAAAAAGTATTATAATACAGTATGGCGGAAGTGTAAAATCTACCAATTGTAAAGAACTATTTACAACATCAGATATTGATGGAGGTTTAGTAGGTGGAGCAAGTTTAGAACCAGAAGAATTTGCTAAAATAGTAAACTATGATAAATAGTAATTAAATAAAAAGGATGGTGCAATATGAAAGGTAAAGTAAATATGCTAATGATATTAGATGGTTTTGGTGACAATCCAAACAAAGATGGTAATGCAATAAAATTAGCAATAACACCTAATATTGATAGACTAATGAAAAAATATCCAAATACAGACATTTATGCAAGTGGTCCTTATGTTGGATTGCCAGAAGGACAAATGGGAAATTCAGAAGTAGGACATACAAATATAGGAGCTGGAAGAATTGTATATCAAGAATTAACAAGAATAACAAAATCAATTGAAGATGGTGACTTTTTTAGTATACCAGAATTTATATCAGCGATAGATAATTGTAAAAAGCACAACTCTAAACTTCATATATTAGGATTAGTATCAGATGGTGGTGTTCATAGTCATATTCGTCATTTATATGGTTTATTAGAAATGGCCAAAAGAAGAGATTTTGAAGATGTGTACGTACATTGCTTTTTAGATGGAAGAGATACTCCACCAGCATCAGCAGAAAGTTATATATTAAAATTGCAAGATAAGATGAAAGAAAAAGGTATAGGAAAAATTGCAACGATTTCAGGTAGATTTTATGCTATGGATAGAGATAAAAGATGGCAAAGAATTCAAAAATGTTATGATGCAATGGTAAATGGTGAAGGAATAAAAGCAAGTTCAGCAATAAAAGCGATAGAAGATTCATATCAAAAAGAAGTATTTGATGAGTTTGTAGAACCAACAGTTATTTGTAATGGTGAAAATCCAGTTGCTAAGATAGAAGAAAATGATTCTGTAATATTCTTTAATTTTAGACCTGATAGAGCAAGAGAGATAACTAGAGCTATTGTTGATAAAAATTTTAAAGAATTTGAAACAAAACCAATGGATTTGTATTATGTATGTTTTACAAATTATGATGAGACAATGCCTAATGTGCATATAGCATTTAAAAAAGAATTATTAAAAAACACTTTTGGAGAAGTAGTAAGTGATGCAGGCCTTACACAATTAAGAATCGCAGAAACAGAAAAATATGCACATGTCACATTTTTCTTTAATGGTGGAGAAGAAAAACAATATGAAGGAGAGGACAGAATATTAGTACCATCACCAAAGGTTGAGACATATGATTTAAAACCAGAAATGAGTGCTTATGAGGTAACTGATAAAGTTGTAGAGGCATTAAAAGCAGATAAATATGATGTTATAATATTAAATTTTGCAAATACAGATATGGTAGGACATACAGGAAGTTTACCAGCAGCAATAAAAGCAGTAGAAACAGTTGATGAGTGTGTTGGTAAAATAGCAGAAATTATTGAAGAAAAAAAGGGTAATTTAA
>CAJKVD010000243.1 GCA_905203195.1 uncultured Clostridium sp.
CATTTAAAATTAATTAATAACCATGAACCCATAAATAATGGATAGCATAATAGCCCTTTTACCATTGGCTTTATTGGTCTTTTATCCAACCACATTACAAACATTCCTGTGAATATTGGTAATATAAATGTTGGTACCACATATTTTGCTATATTAATTATTAATTCTGTTTGTGTTACTCCATTTGCTGCATACATTAAGAAGTTTGTTGCTAACAATAACAATGTTATTATAAATACTGGTATACTTCCTATAATATACAAAAATCCATCTACATTCATTAATGTTTTGTTTTCTTTTACTGCTACTGCTAATTTTTTTGTATATTCATGTATACATTGCATATGACCTACTGTCCATCTACTTCTTTGTGACCAACTTTGCTTAAATCCTACTGGTTGTTCATCATATACAATTGCATCTGTTGCCCAACCTAATTTTTTTCCTTTTATTATTCTTTGTAAAGAAAATTCAATATCTTCTGTTAATGTAACAGTTTTCCATCCATTTGGTTTTAAAATATCAAAACGTACCATAAAACCTGTTCCATTTAGCAATGGTGATAATCCTATATTATATCTTGCTAAATGATAAAATCTGTGCATTGTCCAATAAAATATTGCATATCCTGCTGTTACCCAACTATCTGTTGGATTTTTTATATCTCTATATCCTTGTACAACATCTTCACCTTGGCACAATTTTTTATTCATATTTTTTATGAAGTTTTTATCTACTATATTGTCTGCATCAAATATACATACTGCATCATAATCTGCATCTTCTTGTATTTTTTGTTGTAAAAACCAATCTAATGCATATCCTTTAGTTTTTTTAGTACTGTCAAATCTTTCATATACTATTGCTCCAGCTTCTTTCGCAACTTTTGCAGTATTGTCTGTACAATTATCTGCTATTACATATATGTCATATAATTCTTTGTTGTAATTTTGTTTTTTCAAACTTTCTATTAAGTTTACTACAACAGCCTCTTCATTATGTGCTGGTATTATTGCCATAAATTTGTGGTCTTTTTGAATTTTAATTGGTTTATCTTTTAATTTTATAAGAGAACATAAACTAATTAATAATTGATATAACCAAAATATAGTTACTATCCAAACTAATGCTTCCCTAAGTATATATAGATATTCCATTTTTTTCCCTCTCTTTTTTATTTAATTTTTTATCTCTTACTTATATACTATTTTGCTCTTTTTTTATTATACTATGTTTGTTAAATTTATGCAACTATTTCGATAAAATTTTGTTGATTTTTACCATTTTTATATATACTCATCAAATATAATGCATAACTATCACATATTTAATTATAAATACATATTATCTACAAAATATAAATACTATATAATAGGAGGATATTAGTATGTCAAATAATAGATATAAAGTTGCCATTGTTGGTAGTACTGGCGTTGTTGGTAGAACTTTATTAAAAGTTTTAGAAGAAAAAAAGTTCAAAAATTGTGAATACACTTTATTTTCATCAAATAAATCTGCAGGTACACGAATTCAATTTTTAGGTCAAACATATATAATTTGTGAATTAAAAAAAAATTCATTTGATACACATTTTGATTTTGCAATTTTTTGTGCAGGTAGTGAAATATCTAAAGAATTTGCACCAATTGCTGTTTCAAAAGGCTGTATTGTTATAGATAATAGTAGTATTTTTCGTTTGGACAAAAATGTACCACTTATTGTTCCAGAGGTTAATCCAGAAAAAATCGCAGAAAATAATGGAATTATAGCTAACCCAAACTGTTCAACAATTCAAGCTGTTGTTGCCCTAAAGCCTCTTGACCAAAAATATGGTATTAAAAGAATTGTATATTCTACA
>CAJKVD010000244.1 GCA_905203195.1 uncultured Clostridium sp.
AATTTAATAAAAATACTTTAGAAGTAATGAGAACACCTCTAGAAGATAAAAAAATAACAATATCAAGAGTAAATGCAAGTTTAACATATCCGTGTAATTGTATGTTAGTGGTATCTTTAAATCCGTGTCCATGTGGATATTATGGTAGTAATATAAAAAAATGCACATGTAGTCAGACAGCAATAAAAAATTATTTATCAAAATTAAGTGGACCATTACTAGATAGAATAGATATAAATGTAAATGTAAAACCATTAAAATATCAAAACTTTGAAGCAAAAATAAAGCCAGAAACATCAAAAGAAATAAAAGAAAGAGTTGAAAAAGCAATAAAAATTCAGAGAGAAAGGTACAAAAATATAAATATTTTATACAATAGTGAATTAACACCGGTTTTTATAGAAAAATATTGTGAGTTAGATAATCCAGGAAGAAAAATAATTGAAAAAGCATTTGAAAATTACGGGTTAACAGCAAGAACATATACAAGAATACTTAAGGTAGCAAGAACAATTGCAGATTTAGAAGAAAATGAAAAAATAACAGCACAGGACATAGCAGAGGCAATACAATATAGGTTTGTAAATTAACCATGAAAGGATTTTAACAAATGCAAAATATAAAAACGATAAATATTGATGATAAAGACTATCCAGAAAATTTAAAAAGACTAAAAAAAGCACCAAAACAAATATATGCAATAGGAAACATAGAATTACTAAATAAAGAAAACTTAAAAATAGCAATTGTAGGAGCAAGAAAAAATACTGAGTATGGCAAAAATATGGGATTAAATTTCGCAAAAAAATTAAGTGCCAAAGGGATAACAATAATCAGTGGATTAGCAAGCGGAATAGACAGCTATGCACATATAGGTTCAATGACAGAAAAATCAAAAACAATAGCAGTATTACCATGTGGTTTACAAAAAATATATCCAAAAGAAAATCAAAAATTATATGAAGTAATTATAAAAAATGGAGGATTAGTAATAACAGAATACTATAAAGATATAGAAGCAGATAGTAGCAAGTTTACAGAAAGAAATAGAATAGTAGCAGGGTTAAGCAATGGAGTGTTAGTAGTAGAAGGAGATTATAGAAGTGGAACAAGAAATACTGTAAAAATAGCAAAAGAACTCAATTTACCTATATTTTGCATACCGAGTAATTTAGAAAGTAAAAAAGGATATGTACCAAATCTTATTATAAAAAATGGAGGAAATTTAGTAACAAACGAAAATGATATTATAGGAAAAATTAAAAATATAGAATCTCCCAAAAAAGAGAAAAAAACAAAATTTGAAGATAACATAGAAAACTTATTCTATAAAATGTATAACATAGAAAAAAGAATCAAAAGTAATTATAAAATATATGAGTACATAACCAATAATCCTATTGATGTAGATGAACTTATACAAAAAACAAATATGGATATTAAACAAATAAATTATGAAATAACAATGCTAACAATAGAAGAAAAGATAAAGGAACTACCTGGGCAAAAATATGTAAAAATAAATAGATTGGAATAATATAAAATGGAAAACAATCATATATTAGGAAAAATAGGAGAAAAAATAGCAGTAAAATATCTTCAAAAACAAAATTATAAAATTATTACTACTAATTTTTATACAAGAAAAGGCGAAATAGACATAATAGCAAAACAAAATAAAGAAATTATTTTTATAGAAGTAAAGACAAGAACTAGCGAAGAATTTGGCAAACCAGCAGAAGCGGTTACATATTATAAAGAAAAACATATGTATCAAGCAGCAAAA
>CAJKVD010000245.1 GCA_905203195.1 uncultured Clostridium sp.
TTATACTAAAAAAGGAAAAGTTAGTATAACAGATATAGATTATTATGATGAAAATAATTTTGAGTTAAAAGCTAAAGTTTTTGGAAATGAGATATATAGTACATATGTACTTATAGAAAAAGGCGAAGTGGAAGATATATCATGTACTTGTCCAGATTATGCTAAACATTATGGTGTTTGTAAACACAGTCTAGCAACAGTTATGGCATTTACAGATTTAGATGTATCGCGAAAAGAGATAAAAAAGTCTGACAATAAAAAAGCAAATGCTTTTGAAAAAAATGATGCGAAATATAGAAATTTTAGACAAATAGTAAATAATTTTTATAATGAAGAATTAGATGATATTTCTGATGATGGGAAAGAAGCTGTAAAGGCAAAAGGAAATATTAATATTGAACCTAAAATTTTTTATGATCGCTTTACAGGAGATATGAAAGTAGAATTTAAAATTGGTCAAAAAAGGTTATATAAAATAAAAGAATTGTCAGAATTTTATGATAGAATGATGAATAAGACTTTTTATAAATATGGAGATAAACTTCAATTTGTGCATACAAAAGAAGCTTTCAGACAGGATGTGCAGGATTTACTTGAATTTATTTTAAAATATGCAGAAATTATAAAATATGCTAATTTGAATTTAAGTAGTAATTATCGTTATTATGGAAAGGCTTTAAGTGATACGAGTATTATGCTTAGTAATACAGGGGTTGATGATTTATTTGAGATTTTAGAAGGAAAATCTGTTAAATTTCAAAAAGATGGTATAGAAGGTGTTGTGGAGTTTGAGAATAGAGATCCGAATTTGGAATTTGTGTTAAATAAAGAAAAGGATGATTATAGTATTCAACCTAGTCAAGATATTTTTAAAATGAATATTGTGCGTGGCAAAAATTACTCATATATATTGAATGAAAATATTTTTTATCGTTTAACACATGAATTTGAAAATACAAGTTTGAAATTATTAAAAAGTTTTAGGCAGAATTATGTTATGGAATTGGATTTAACAGAAGAAGATTTAGGTCAGTTGTTTTCTGTTATTATGCCAAAGGTAAAAAATGCAATTAAATTAGGAAATATTAGTGATGAGGAATTAGAAGAGTATAAACCTAAAGATTTAGGTGTTAAAGTATTTTTGGATTTTGACCAAAACGATTATATTATAGCTGAAATAAAATTTTGCTATGGGGATTTTGAATTTAACCCTCTTGATGAGAAAATTAAAATAGATATGCCAAGAAATAAGGTAGAAGAGGCTAAAGCACTAAATGTATTTAGAAGATCAGGTTTTATGTTTGATGTAAAGAATTTAAGATTTATATTACCAAATAATGATCAAATATATAACTTTTTAACAGAAGATATTTCATATTATATGCAGAAGTTTGAAGTTATGGTAACAGACAATTTTAAAACTAAGCAAGTTGTTAAACCTAAGATAGGTTCTTTAGGAGTAAAAGTAGAAAATGATTTACTAAAAGTAGATTTTAGTAAAATAGATTTTGATTTGTCTGAATTATCAGATATAATGTCAAAATATAAGTTGAAAAAGAAGTATCATAGATTAAAAAATGGTACATTTTTAGATTTAGAAGATAATAATGAAATGGCTTTTTTTGACCAAGTTTTGACTGGTATGGATGTGGATTATAAAGATTTAGAAAAAGGAAAAATTAATCTTCCTGTAAATAGAACTTTATATTTAAATCAATTGCTAAAAGGCATAAAAGGTACAGAGATTGTTAAAAATCAAGAATATAAGGAGATTGTTAATAAATT
>CAJKVD010000246.1 GCA_905203195.1 uncultured Clostridium sp.
ATATCTGCAGATTGCATTAATAATTTACTTAATTCTAAAGATGGAACATCTATCCATGAGATAATTCCTTCTGGTGCACCAGCTTCAACAGCAGCTTCCAATACTATTTTTGCTGCTTCTATAGTACATTTTTTAGCTCTTGGATGTGGACTTATTATAATTCCATTTCTTGTTTTCAAAGCCAATAATGTTTTAAAAATAGCTGTAGAAGTAGGATTTGTAGTTGGTATAACAGCTGCTATAACCCCTAATGGCTCTGCAATTCTTTTTATACCATAACTTTCATCTTCTTCTATTACACCACAAGTCTTTACATTTTTATATTTATTATAAATATACTCTGAAGCATAATGATTTTTAATAACCTTATCCTCTACAACTCCCATACCAGTTTCTTCAACAGCCATTTTTGCTAATGGTATTCTCATTTCATTTGCTTTTATTGCTGCTTTTTGAAATATTTTATCTATTTGTTCTTGACTAAATTTAGCATACTCTTTTTGAGCATTCCTTACTTTCCTAAGTACTTCTTGTAAATCTTCTACACTATCAATTATCAAGTGCTCTAAATTCATTTTTATCCTTCCTTTCATATATTGTCAACTATTCATCAATACCACCCACATGATACTCTATATTTTCCATATCTGGAAACATTTCTCGAACTCTTTTTAAGGTTAACATTGACATTTTAGGTTGTGCATTTTTTGCATGATTAGATAACAACTTTTGTGTATAACAATTTTTTGCCGTTTTAAATAATAAATATCTATTTCTTACATAAGTGTAATATATTTCATATCCATCATCTAAGTCTTCCCACATCATTTCAAATGTATATTTTTTATCCATTTTTTATCCTTCCTATAAAATTATTTTATCATATTTTCAAAATCATCTTCTGAAATAATATCTATGCCTAAAGTTTGTGCTTTTATTAATTTACTACCTGCTTCCTCTCCAGCTAATACATAATCAGTTTTTTTAGAAACCGAACCTGAAGTTTTACCACCAAATTTTTCAATTATATCTTCCGCTTCTTTTCTCGTAAATTTTTCCAAACTTCCAGTTAGTACAAATATTTTTCCATCAAATCTATTATCTGTAACTTCATCTTGTATTGCCTGCATATTAACACCTGCAGCTTCCAATCTTTTCAATAAATCTTTTGTCTGGTCTTGAGAAAAGAATTCTACAATACTATTTGCCATTACCTCACCAATATCATTCATCTGTTGTAATTCTTCAAAACTTGCTTGTTCTAATGCATGCAAATCTTTATACTTTTTTGCTAATAATTTAGATGCTTTACCACCAACATGCCTAATTCCAAGTGATGTAATTAATCTATATAAATCATTATTTTTACTATTTTCTATGCTATTAATCAAATTCTGAGCAAATTTTTTTCCATTCTTTTTTAGTGATGCAATATCATCAAATGTTAAAGAATATATATCAGCAATATTATTAATCAATTTTTTATCTAATAATTGTTGTATAATATTCTCACCTAATCCATCAATATTCATTGCTTCTCTTGACACAAAATGTACCAAATTTCTAAACAACTTAGCAGGGCACTCAATTCCTGTACAACGAACAGCAGCTTCTCCCTCTTCTCTTACAGCCTCAGCTCCACACACAGGACAAATTCGTGGCATTTCAAAATTTTTTTCATTACCTGTTCTTTTTTCTTTTACTACTATTGCTATTTCTGGAATAACATCACCAGCTTTTTGAATTACAACTGTATCACCTATCATTAAAGCTTTCTCTTTAA
>CAJKVD010000247.1 GCA_905203195.1 uncultured Clostridium sp.
TATTGCTAATATTGTCCAAAATGCAATATTCAACCATGTTGTAGTTAATTTTTCTAGTTGTCCTATTAAAAACGGATTTGATATGTACATTATAAACATTCCTAAAATTCCAAATGCTATTAAATTGCTAAGACAAATTCTTCCGTTTATATTAAATTTTTTGTTGCTGTAGTCCCACCATCTTGCATGATATATTTTTTCCATAAAATAACTTGTTAAATATTCCAATATTCCACACACTACTACTGCCATTACAAATAATACTATTGGATCTTGTGTATATTTATTTAAAAAAAATGTTATTAGTAAGGCCCCTACTCCATATATTGGGCAATATGGTCCGATTAGAAATCCTCTATCTATAAATCTCTTGTATTGAATTAATTTGCATATGACTTCCATGCACCATCCTATCACCGCATATATTATAAATAATAAAAAATATATCTTTATATCTATTCCATATATTTGCAATTTTTATCCTCCTTTTTGCTTGTCCTTTTCCTTGATATATTATATGTGTTTTTTTTGTTTTTTGTCAAGTATTATTATACATTATTTTGTTGTAATCCATTACAAGACAGCTAAAAGACTACCTAATCTGGTAGTCTTTTAGCTGTTTATTTTGATTTAACTTAGCGACTTTCTTTTTTTGTATGCTCTTTTATATTCATACATTTCCTTGTCTGCTTCTTTTATTGCATCCTCTATTGTTTCATAATTTAACTGTGCTATTTTAGGGTCATAAATTGCTACACCATATGATATATATGGCATTTTTTCACTTCTTTTTTCTTTGTAATTATCCATAAATTTGCTTGTAATTTCTTTGGCATCATCTACAGATTTTTCCATAATGACTGAAAATTCATCTCCACCTATCCGGAACGTTTTTCCATATTCCGCATAGTGTTGTTTTATTATGTTTGCTACTTTATATAATATTATGTCTCCCTGTTTATGCCCATATGTGTCATTTATATATTTGAAGTCATTTACATCAAATATTATTATGGCACACTTTTTCTTAATATTTTTTGTAGTATTAAGAAATGATTTTTGATTAAATACTTTTGTTAATTCATCAATATTTTCGCCTATTTCTTTATAATACATATAAACAAATACAGAAAAAATTGATATTAAAAGCCATAATATTTCCATTTTCCTGTTTAGTATTAGAATCGCTTCCCATATTACTAAAAATATCATTATTGCACATAGCTCAACCTTTTTGTAACCTTTGTTAGTTATTAAAACAAATATGTTGAAAAAGATCACTAGTGTTATAAACAAAGAAAATTTTATTAATTTTGTAACAATCGTTTCTTCTTTGACCCACTCTGTCATTATAGCTATAATTGCTATTAGGCATAATAATATTACTTTCTTCCGGATTTTCTTTTCAAAATCGTCATTTGTCGCTACCATTACTATTAGCATGATAAACAAAGTTATTGATAAAAAAGTTATTATTGTATAATATTCCATTTTGCTCCTCCTATTCTGAATTTTTATCTACTTGTTAATCAAAATAAACTTTTTGGTTCTTTATGTTCTTATTATATCATCTTTTTTTCTTGATTTCAAGGCTTTTTTAATATACTTTTACATTTTTTTCCATTTCTTTTATCTTAACTTTTTTAAAATAACTCTGATATCTTACTATATATAATTGATTTTATTATATGAATATGCAATAATTTTTCCAATACTTGAATATAATCCCTATACTTACTGTAGCAAGTAATAGGGACTTTTGATATTTAT
>CAJKVD010000248.1 GCA_905203195.1 uncultured Clostridium sp.
TGGCTTTTTTATGAAAGATTCTATTTTAGATATATGGAAGTATAACTCTGTCTGCCAAAATTTAGAAAAATAATATATATTTATAATACAATTATATTTTTTAAAATATGCAAAATTTTCATTGCCAATGCAACAACTTTTTTCTAAAAAGTGTTGTCATATTCTCGTTTTATATTTTTGATTTTCTTTATTTTATAATTTATTTTTGTTTTCGTCAATTAAGCTACTAAACATCTTGGTATCTTAATTCTGTATATATCTAAAAAGCTTGTATCTATACCTTTTTTCTTTAAATTGTTTTCAAATACTTCTAACGGTGTTTTATATCCTAATGCCTTTCTTGGCATATTATTTATCTTTCTTGCTATATTTAATATATCTTCATCACTTAAGTCTTCTACTAATTTTCCTTTTTTAAAGTATCTTCTTATCATTCTATTCTTATTTTCATTACATCCTCTTTCATATGATGCATATGGATGTGTAAAATACACCTGAAATCTCTTTTTATCTTTATCTTTTGCTGACTTCATCATTTCTTCTATCTTGCTAAATTCTATTCCATTATCTAACAATAAGCTTTCCATTATTTCACTTAATTGAGGAATATCTTCCTCTAGTCTATCTAATGTATCCACTGTTGCTTGACCTGTTTTATTTTCAGACCTTCTTATCAATAAAAATTGACTTGCTGTATTTACTAATGTTATTAGCGTTTGATGTGTTCCTTTTTTTACTCCTACTACACTATCTCCTTCAAAATGTGTATCTGTTTCTTTATTTTTTATTTTTTCTGGCATTACTTCTATTGATATTTCTTTTTTCTTTTCACTTATTTCTTTTGTTTGTGTATGTGGATTGTTATCTTGTTTTTTATAATACCCTCTTCCATGTGGTAAGTCATTTATTGTTAATCCGTATTTTCTTGCTTTTACTGCTCTATATATTGCATTTGTTCCTATACTTGTTTCTGCATCTTTTATTTTCCCTTCTTTGCTTAAATTTGCTATTACGTCTGGACTATAATCTATATTTTTTTCTTTTAACAATGCTACTACTGACCATCTTAAATTTTGATATCTATCTAATTTACATTTTTTCCTGTTTTTTAATTTATTTTCTTCTGCTTTCTTTTGTGCTTTCTCTGATGAATAATATTTTATATTTATTTGTTTTTTCTCTTTATATGGTGATTTTGTACTATTTATATCCCATATTTCTATTGTATTCTTATCTATTTCTCTTTTTATACTTGAACGGTCTTTTCCTACAAATGCTCCTATAAATGAATTGTTAAATCCTGCTGTATGCAATATTTCAATACTTATTCTATCTTCTGGTGTCAGATGTTTAAACTTTCCTTTTTGTTCTTCTTCATTTCTTTCTATTTTCTTTAAACATTCCTGATAAAATACTTTTCTCATTTGTCTACTTATTGTATGACTTCTCACTGATTTTATCAATTTTCTACGATTTTTATCGCTTAATCCTAACTTTTTTTGATTATTTTCAAGTAGTTCTTGCACTTGTTTCTTTGTTATGTTATTATTTTTTTGAACAGTATTCATTTGTATTAAAACTCCTTTATATTTTCTAGTCAAAAATATTATACGAGTTTTTCTTACTCCTGTCTACTGTTCATTTAATTTTTTCTGAAATTTTTGTTGCATTTCAAATGAATATTCCGGTTTTTTATGATTAATTTTTGATAAAAAATAAATTTTTATATCAATTTTTTAATATAT
>CAJKVD010000249.1 GCA_905203195.1 uncultured Clostridium sp.
CTGGAGATTATAAAGATAAAAATATATTCTTTATCTTATATAACCCCTCCTGATGCCTGCCTAATGCAAAAGTTGGACAAACTACTGTAAATCCTTTATTTATTGCCCATGAAATATTTTCTTCCAAACACTCATCAAATTTTGAATCTGTAGAATCCACATTTCCATATGTAGATTCCATAACAAATGATGAAATATTCATTTTCGTAATATTTTCAGGTGGCTGTTCCACATCAAAAAATATATTTTTATCTTTATAATCTCCAGTATGCAAAATTGTAATATCTTGTTCACCTGGGCATGAAATTATTATTAGTACACTTGCTGCTCCTACTAAATGCCCATTATTCAAAAAAATTATTTTTATATTTTTGTGTGGTTTTATTATCTTGTTATATGCACATCCTACAGTATGGTCCAAAGTTTTCTCTTTTTCTTCTATTGTTGCTATTGTTGTTCCTAACTTTTTATCAACTATTGTAGTTGTATCAGCTAAAACAACATCTAAAAGTTTTAAAGTAGAATAACTTGAATAGATTCTACCATTAAAGCCCTGACGCACAATTACTGGTAATACTCCTACATGATCAAAATGCAAATGCGTAATTATACCAAAAGATAATTTTTCTGCTTTAAATGGAAAATACCCATTTAAGTATGAATTGTTTTTTTCTCCTGAAAAAGCACCAGCATCAACAAAAAATCTTACATTTTCACCATCTGGCCAATGCACAGAATAGAAAAAACATGAACCTGATACTTCTCTTTGCCGACAATATCTGTGAACATAAAAAACACTATTTTTCATAATTTTCCTCCTTTTTTCTTATGTAATATTGTAAAATAAGCTTAAAAATATTTTACAATAGATTTTAAGCACATTAATATTCCTAACAGGAATACCAATGTGCTAAGGTAATAGTTAATAAATATTTCTTCTTCTCAACTCTTCCCTAATAACCCTTCGATTATTCCTCTGAATTGAGTTGACTTTTACTGCCAAAAATGACAATACTGCAAATACTGCTAATAAAACAAGTGCAATTGTCGCCATGGTTTTATTTAAAACTGCAAAACCAATTAGTAAAACGACAATTTGGATAATAAGGAACTTATACCAAACATCTTCCCAAAAATGCTTGAGAAACTTCAAATTGGCCTCTGTCCATTTTTCCCATTTTTGCACTCTTGCAGTAGGCATTACTAAAAGCCTTCTTTTTTCTATCCTTAAAAAAAGATGACTTTTCCTCCGCCAGAAAAATTTAAAATAACCGCTCATTTTACCTCCTTACACGGTATACCGTGTCCTCTAGCTTTGTTTACTTGTAACTATTTTATTATAACATTTTTATCAATATGTTGTCAACATAAATCAACTCTTTCTTCACCTAAAATTTTTTTAAATAGCTCTAATATTTTTTCATTTACAAATATTGCTCCACAACTTTTCTCTTCTTCACCAATCTTTACAAAGACTTGCATATTATTTTTATCTCCAGAAAAGTAGCATATTCCACCACGTAATCTATCCTTTTTTTTCTCATCTAAACCTGTAATATCAAAAATTAACTTATTAGTATTTTTCTGTTCAAAATCATTAATATCGGTAGCTATAATTGTCATCTCATCTTCTCTTACACTTAAACGTCCATTAACAATAACAATATTCTCTTCATATAACGAATCTTTAGAGTTCATGTATGGACCTTCAAATACTATTATTTCTGCACTACCGTATAAATCT
>CAJKVD010000250.1 GCA_905203195.1 uncultured Clostridium sp.
TCTGAATAATATGAACTATAACTTGTAACATATATAATAATAGTTTGATAAAATTTTTCTTTTAACCTATTCCCGATATCTATTCCGTTTTCATCTGTCAATTCAATATCCAAAAAAACAATGTCAAAATATTTTTTGCTTTCAAGTAAATATTTCCCTTTTAAAAAAATATCAATTTTAACTGTATTTTGATATTGTTTTTCAATTATTCTTTTAATTCTTAATGCATCTTCTTCACAATCATCGCAAATTGATATATTAATCATTTTTTCTCCTACATCTATACCTTGGACTATCCTTAATTCCCAAAATTAATACCACTAAGTAAATATTAACAATATAAAAAATTGCTTTAGCAAATTCTTTATTAATCATTATCATCCCCCAATAAACACATAGAATTATCATCAAAATAACAAATAAATAATTCTTTTTAGGTTTTCCTATTAAAGGATTATTTCTACAATCTACTGGTGCAATAATATAAATAAAACTCAAAGAAAATAACATAAATAATTCCATTTCCGGCTTAAATAGTGTACTATACAATAATTGGAAAAAAACATTAACTATAGCTATTGTAAATAAAATGCAGCCACCAGAAGTTTTTGCATGGTACCCTCCCCCAGTTTTTCTTAAAATACTGTATATTGCAATAAACAAAAGTCCTTCTATCCATTTTTTATACATATATATAATAATAAAAACAAAAAATAAATTTTCCGCCTTTTCCAGTATTATTTCTATCCCATATAAATAAATGTCTTTTTCTTCTTTAGAAACTTTTCCATACTTTAATAGCAACAAAAATAGCTGCTGACAAATCAAGTTATTCATAAATCTCTCTTATTGTCTTTCTTTTCCATATTGCTTAGAGCATATCTACAGCATTGTAAAACCAATGCATTAAATGATACATTTTCTTTTACTGCAACTTCGTTTAAGTTTTGATATACTTCTTCAGTAAACCTTATTGTTTTTTGTACATTTGCCTTTGCATCTCTTTTATCAACTACGAACATAATATCCCTCTCTAATTTCCTTAATTTTATTGAATAGATTATAATATCTAAAACGAATAAAATATATGTTCTTATTGTATTCAATTTAGACTTTTTTAAACAAGAAATTATAACTAACAAACAAATATTCACTAAAAACTAGTAAAGATTTTTCTTCTCGTTCAATATTTTTGCATTTTTTCCGAAAGCAGTCACCATTCTTGTTAATTTTGCTTTTTATTCATCAGAATAATTAGCGGTGTTAACAAAACCACGCTCCATACAACATACAGAAAAATTTGAAATGGACACAATAATATATTAGTGAAACAATTCTGAAACTTGGAAATGCAAAAGTTTATAATCTGCCAGAATACTCTTTTTTATACTAAAATACAACATATAGAAATTGCAGAGATATACCAAACATGAAAAGAATATAGATTAACGAACAAAGATGGACATTCTTTTGATGACAAGCATTATACATAAGTCTGCCATACGATTGAAAATGAGAACTTGAAGCTTTCCGGGTGCCGAAACATGTTAGAAACATTTTGACAAAGCGTTAAAATGCTGCCGAAAGAGAAACTCACATTTTCTCAAAAAAACAGTAATTTAACATCTGCCCATTTTTAGAAGTCTGTTTCACATGGCTATAAAGAAAGCATCCATAAATTCTCCTCAAAAGATAAGACGAGAGAAATTTCCTCTACTGCCTAAATCATAAAAAATACCCAA
>CAJKVD010000251.1 GCA_905203195.1 uncultured Clostridium sp.
TTCACTACATGCTCTCATACTTGGAATTAAAACATTATAGCCTTCTTTTGAAAAATGCATTCCTATTGAAATTATAGAATTTGGAGTTGAACGATAACCATGTAATATTATTGCCCATTTGTTACTTGATTCATCTTTTATATATTGTGTCCCTCTTAAAGTAATTCCGTCTTTTGCTTTTACTTCTACTTTTTTATTCTTAATAGTTTCAGACCATTCATTTGCTAATTGTTTTTCATTCTTTTTATTTTCTTCTATAATTTTTTCTGCTTCATTATCTATGTTTGCAACTGTTATTGAATCTGCATTTTTTACTTCTCTATCTCCGCCATTTCCAGTTCTTAATATAGCATAGTTCACAAAATAATTTCCAATTCCAATAGTAGCAACTATACTAATTATAACTATAATTAATACTGCAATTAGTAATCTTTTTAACAATATTTTGTTTTTTTCTTCCATCTCTATTTCCCCTCATATTAATTTTGATACATTATAACATAGAAATTAGTAAATTAATTGTAATTGACTTATTAGTATAAATTGAGGTAAATACCTATCTAGCCTACTTCTTGTTAAGATTTGTTTTTTGTTTACATACCTATAAATAAGTAAGTATATTAAAATTAAGCCAGACACTCCAATTAAAGCAAAACCTATATTATCAATATATAATTTATCTTTTTCATTACTTGTTTGCCCTCCAAATTACTATTTATCATTATTATCTATAAAAATTTTCATTTCTTTAAGTTTTGTTTCTAATAATTTTTTATCAATTAATTTTAACTTATCTTCAGAAATCATAGTTTGAGACATATTTTTACTAATTTAATATTCAACAACATCTTTATCTTTAGAACTACGAAGTTTTTACCAACTTCTAAATACAGTAAAATCATTTCTTCATTTACTTTTCTGTAAGCATTATTCTTCGCTTTTCAATCATTTCAATAATTTGATTAAAATTTATATCTAACATATATAACCTTAAAATAAGTTATTTGTAATTTTAAACAAATTATATCATTTAATTTGATAACTTTATATACTTTCATTGAAATTCGTGAAATTTTTGTATATAATGTTTTCAGAAAGAGAACTTAGTTCGTAACTTGTATGTGATTTGCTCCAAACAAAAACAAGTCTGAGGACTTGTTTTTTGCTTTATAAAATAATATATAAATTTTTTATTATTTTAAACAAAAAGTATTGACAAATGCGAACATAAGTTTTATAATAAGCAACGTGACAAATAAAAAAATGGCATAAAAAAATAATATAAAAAATCATAAAAAAAAGTCCTAAAATAGTTGATATTTTTCGAATTTTAATATAAAATCTATAAAGATTAAAAAATAACAAAATAAGGAAGGATGAAGAAAATGAAAAACAATCAAAAAAAAGAAAAAGTCCAAAATCAAAGTACAGGGAAAAAACAAATAGTTTTTAAAGTAGTAACAATAATTTTGGCAATTATTTTAATATCTATGATAGGCTTTGTTGGAATTTATACACAAAAGCAAAATCGTATGGAAAATATAGTAAGAGGTTATGATTTAGCTATGGATTTAAAAGGCGCTAGAGTTGTATCTATAAAGCCAAAAGAGGATAAACAAACGGTCATTAAAGATTCAGAAGGAAACAAAATCACAGAAGAATTAACTGATGAACAAATTAAAGAAAAAGGTTATACAAAAGAAGAAGTAAATAAAAATGCTGACAAATTAACAAAAGAA
>CAJKVD010000252.1 GCA_905203195.1 uncultured Clostridium sp.
CTAATGTTGTGTAAGGTGTTCAGGATAATATTGATTCTTATGTTGGAACAAAATTGAATTTTTCCGGATATGTTTATAGATTAACGGATTTTAAAGAAAATCAATTTGTTCTTGCTAGAAATATGGTTATTTCTTCTGATTTTCAAACTGTTGTTGTTGGCTTTTTGTGTGAGAGTGATGATATTAAAAATTTTTCTGATAATTCTTGGGTGGAATTGACTGGCGAAATTGTTAAAGGTGATTATCATGGTGATATGCCTATTGTTAAAGTTACTGAATTGCACAGTTGTGATATTCCTAGTGATGAACTTGTTTATCCTCCTGATGAAAGTTATATCCCTGTTGCTGGTAAAATTTGATAATTTTGTGTTTTTTCTTTATTTACTTTAATATAAAAATCTGTTACAATATAAATATATTATAGTTGACATTTTATATATGTCTTGGAAAGGAATGTGAGTAAATGAAAGAAAACGAAAAAATTTTGATTTTAGACTTTGGTGGTCAATATAATCAATTGATTGCACGTAGAGTTCGCGAATGCAATGTGTATTCTGAGGTTGTGCCTTTTAATATTTCTTTGGATAGAATTAAAGAAATAAATCCAAAGGGTATTATTTTTACAGGTGGGCCTGCTAGTGTGCATGGTGAAAATTCACCCAAATGTGATCCAGAAATATTTACTTTGGGTATTCCTACATTAGGTATTTGCTATGGAATGCAATTGATGACTGCAACTTTAGGTGGAAATGTTGCAAGAGCTGATAAAAGAGAATATGGTACAACAGATGTATCAATTAATAATGATTCTTTGCTATTTCAAGGCTTTGACAATACAAATGGTTTTTTGATGAGTCATACTGATTTTGTAGAAAAAGTACCAGAAGGATTTAAAAATATTGGTCATACATCTTCTTGTCCAAATGCTGCTATGGAAAATCCTGATAAGAAATTATATGGTATTCAATTTCATCCAGAAGTAAATAATTCTGTTAATGGTTCTTTAGTTATTAAAAACTTTTTATTTAATATTTGTAAATGTAGTGGAGATTGGCAAATTTGTTCTTTTGTTGAAGATACTATATCTAATTTAAAAAATAAAATAGGAGATAAAAAAGTTTTATGTGCTTTATCTGGTGGTGTTGACTCTTCTGTTGCTGCAGTTTTAGTTAGTAAAGCTGCTGGAAAAAATTTAACATGTATATTTTTAGATCATGGCCTTTTAAGAAAAAATGAAGGTGATGAAGTTGAAAAAATATTTAAAGAACAGTTTAATATTAATCTTGTTCGTGTAAATTGTAAAGATCGTTTTCTTTCTAAATTATCTGGTGTAGTAGATCCAGAAAAGAAAAGGAAGATTATTGGCGAAGAATTTATTCGTGTTTTTGAAGAAGAAGCTAAAAAAATTGGTGCTGTTGACTTTTTAGTTCAAGGTACTATTTATCCAGATGTTATAGAAAGTGGTTTAGGAAAAAGTTCTACAATTAAAAGTCATCATAATGTTGGTGGTTTACCAGAACATGTTGATTTTAAAGAAATTGTTGAACCTTTGCGTAACTTATTTAAAGATGAAGTTAGAAAAACTGGTTTAGAACTTGGTATTCCTAAAAATTTAGTTTTTAGACAACCATTTCCTGGTCCTGGTCTTGCTATTAGGATAATTGGTGATATTACTGATTATAAATTGGATATTTTAAAAGAAGCGGATGCTATTTTTAGAGAAGAAATTGCTAAT
>CAJKVD010000253.1 GCA_905203195.1 uncultured Clostridium sp.
GAGCTATGTTATATATAGTATCAGGTGAATTAATACCAGAGTCAAATCAATTGTATCATGGAAGAATGACTGCGATGGGTAATATTATAGGTTTTTTGATAGGTATGTTTGCTATGAATTTAAATATTTAGTATCAAAAACATATAAAGTATTGAAAATTTTAAAAATCTATAGTAAAATACAAACAGAGTTTTGAAAGAATAAATGAAAGGATTGATATAAATGGCAGAAGTAGAAAGTGACTTATTAAAGGGATTAAATGATAAACAATATGAAGCAGTAGTGAATACGGAAGGACCATGTCTAGTTATAGCTGGTGCTGGAAGTGGAAAAACAAAAGTATTAACTCATAAAATTGCGTATTTGATACAGGAAAAACAGGTAAAACCATGGAATATTTTAGCAATTACTTTTACAAATAAAGCGGCAAATGAAATGAAAGAGAGAATTTCTAATTTAGTTGGTGATTCTGCACAAGATATATGGATGGGAACATTTCATTCAATATGTGTTAGGATATTAAGAAAGTTTATAGATAGAATTGGATTTGATTCATCTTTTATTATCTTTGATTCATCAGATCAAAAAACAATGATAAAAGGTTGTATGAAGGAGCTTGGTATTGATGATAAAAAATTGACTGATAGAAGTGTACAATCAGAGATAAGCAATGCGAAAAATGAAATGCTTGATCCAGCAGCGTATTCTGCGACAGCGATGGGAGATTATAGAAAAGATCAAATTGCCAGAATTTATGAATTATATCAAAAAAGATTGAAGGAAAATAATGCTATAGATTTTGATGACATTATAAATTATGCAATAAAAATATTGTTAGATAATAAAGATATTTTATGTTATTATGTGGATAAATTTCAATATATTTTAGTTGATGAGTATCAAGATACAAATAAATCTCAATTTGCATTAATAAAGATGTTGGCTTCACGAAATGGAAATGTTACGGCTGTTGGAGATAATGATCAAGGTATTTATTCTTTTAGAGGTGCAGATATTTCAAATATTTTAAATTTTGAAAAAGATTTTCCTGGAACTAAAATTATAAAACTAGAACAAAATTATCGTTGTACAGGTAATATTTTAAAAGCAGCAAATGCAGTTATAAAAAATAATGAAGTTAAATATAAAAAAGAACTATGGACAAATAATGAAAAAGGTCATTTGCCTAAAGTATATTCGGCAAAAAATGAGTATGATGAAGGAAGTTTTATTGTACAACAAATTAATAATTTGAAAAGAGAGGAATATTTTAAATATTCAGATTTTGCTGTATTGTATAGAATGAATACGCAATCAAGAGCTATAGAAGATATTTTTAATAGAGAGGGTATACCATACAAAATTGTAGGTGGACTTAAGTTTTATGAAAGAAAAGAAATAAAAGATATAATTTCATATTTGAGGTTAATTCAAAATCCATCAGATAATTTGAGTTTGAAAAGAGTAATAAATGAACCTAAAAGAGGAATTGGTAAAGCAAGTTTGGAAAATGTTGAGAAATTAGCTAATAGAATAGGTGAGTCTATGTATTCAGTTATTAAAGATGCTGATAAATTCGGATTTAATAGGATATTTTTAAATTCAAGAGAGTTTGTTAATTTGATAGAAGAATTAAGAGCAAAAAAAGATGATATTCCTATTTCAGAATTAATTACTACTACATTAAAAAAATCAGGTTACACTAAAGCTTTGGAAGAAGAGAAT
>CAJKVD010000254.1 GCA_905203195.1 uncultured Clostridium sp.
TTATTTATAAATGTAAAATTAGGAGTGTTTGGTACTTTTGTTGAAAATAATAAAAGATTTTCTAAGCCACTACAAGAATTAAATTTAAAAGCATTTAATTATTATAAAATGTTAGAAAAAAAGAAGAATTTTAATTTTGAAGGATGGTCAGTGTTTAATGAATTATATAAAAATGAAACTTTTTTATATTATATAGAAAATTTTATTATTTTAAATTTACCTTTTATAGGTAAAATACTTTTTAAAATTAGACATTGCATTTTAAAAATTTTAGGAAAAAGATAAATAATTAAACCTTTTAGGAAGGATGAAAAAAATGGATAAACAACAAAATAATATTGATTCAGAAATTTCTATAAAAATAGAAAATCTTTGCAAAAATTATAAAATGTTTGCAAGAAAAAAAGATAGAATGATAGAAACTATGTTTCCAATGATTGAAAAACATGGAGTTTTTAAGGCTATGGAAAATTTGAATCTTGAAGTAAAAAAGGGAGAGGTACTTGGTGTATTAGGGAAAAATGGCGCTGGAAAGTCAACATTATTAAAAATGATTACAGGAGTTGTTACTCCAACATCTGGAACAATTAAAATTAATGGAAAAATTAGTTCTTTATTAGAGCTAGGAACAGCGTTTAACCCGGAATTAACAGGAGTAGAAAACATTTATCAACATGGACAAGTAATGGGATTAACTCCAGAACAAATAGAAAAGAAAAAACCAGAAATTATAGAATTTGCAGATATTGGAGATCATTTATATCAACCAGTAAAAACATATTCTTCTGGTATGTTTGCAAGGCTTGCATTTGCTTGTGCTATAAATGTAGATCCAGATATTTTGATAGTAGATGAGGTATTATCAGTAGGTGATATGGCGTTCCAACTAAAATGCTTTAAGAAATTTGAACAATTTAAAGAAAAAGGTAAAACGATTCTTTTTGTAACTCATAATATTTCAGATGTTCTTAGAAATTGTACAAGGACAATAATAATTGATTCTGGAAGAAAGATATTTGACGGAAGTGTAAAAGATGGTGTAGAAAGGTATAAAAAAATTATAGTTGGACTAGACCCAGAAGAAAGCAAAGAAGAACAAATTACAGATGAACAATTATTAGCTAAAAATAAAAATATACAAGAAAATATGAAAAAGGTTGAAGAAATAATAAAATTAAAACAAGAGTTGGGTAGAACTGATAAAGCTAATGAGAAATGGAAAAAACATTTCACACAAAATCCTAATATAGTTAATTATGGCAATGGAAAAGCAGAAGTAGTTGATTATGGAATATTTGATGAAAATGGAAATTATTCATTAGCAATAGAAAATGACAAAGAAATCACATTAAAATCTAAAATTCTATTTAAAGAAGATGTAAAAGATCCAATATTCACAATGACATTAAAAGATTTTAAAGGCTTGGAAATTTGTGGAACAAATACATTAATTGAAAAAGTGGTTACAGGTGAATTTAAAAAAGGAGATATAGCTATTGCAGAATTTAAGCAAATTTTGAATGTGGCACCTGGAAAATATACTTTATCATTTAGTTGTACACATTTTGACCATAGGGGAGAATTGGAAGTTTTAAATAGAAAATATGATGCTTTATTAGTAGAAGTTTTATCTATGAAAAACACAGTGGGATTAATGAATTTAGACTCTAAAATAAAGGTAACTAAAATTTAAAAGTTTAACCTAAAAGAAAGGGATAG
>CAJKVD010000255.1 GCA_905203195.1 uncultured Clostridium sp.
ATTAGCCCTCCTTTATTCTTCGTAATCATTTAGAGAAGCAAATGTATATCCCTGATTTTTTGCCTGATTAATTATTTCTTTTAGAATATTTGTATTTGTTTTGGAATTTCCATGTAACAGCATAATTTCCCCTGCATGAAAATTATTTACAATAATTTTTATTGCTTCTTGCTCACTTGGCTGATTTTTTTCTTCCCAATCTTTATATGCAAATGACCACATTACTGTTTTATATCCAAGATTTGCTGTATCTATTAATGTTCTTTCACTAAATTCTCCTCTAGGTGGTCTCATATATTTCATTTCATAATCAAATTTTTCTTTTATTGTTTGATGCAATGTTAATAATTCATCTTTTATTTCCTCATCTGATAAATCTGGCATACTTTTATGTTTTACTGTATGATTTCCGAATTATATGTCCTTCCTTAATCATTTGTTCCACAAGGTCAGAACTGGTATTTACATAGTGTGCAGTTATAAAGAAAGTTGCTTTTACATTTTCTTCTTTTAAAGTTTGTAAAATCTGACTCGTATATCCTGCTTCATATCCCTCATCAAATGTCAAATATATTTTTTTAGTTTCTGCATTTCCCATTGCTATTCCATTATTTTGTTGTAAAATTTTAATATTACTTTTTCCTAAATCTGGTTGCTCATGATTATTTGCCCTTTTTATTCCCCAACCTATTTTTTTGTTACTTATGCTTCCGGAGTTTGTTAATTTTATTATATTTTTTGATTCTTCTTTTGTTTGATTTTCTGATAAAAAACTTATTGATACTATTGTTAAAACTAATAAAAACATTAATATTTTTTTATTGTTTTTCAAAACACCCACTCCTTTTTCTTAATATTATGTTTTTACTTTTAGTTTTATTACTTATGATTTTTAAATAAAATTATCCTGTATAGCAACCTATCAACTACACAAATTTTAAGCTAGTACAAAATCACAAATATCTATGATTTATACTAGCTCCATTCTCTATATATTTTTTATATTTTACTGTGGGAACATAAAATATGAATAATTATATATATCACCATTTTCGGTTAAATAAAAATGATTAGTATCTGTTCCATCTATTATACTATATACTTGATTTACCTCTTTTAAAACTTCTTTTTCATCAGAAATACAACTTGGTAAGTAATCGCCATTATCCACTAATAATTGTCCTTGATTATTAGTACCAAACAAATACAATCTTTTATTACTATCTAACAACGCAATTGTAGGATTTTCATATTGATTTTCCAAAAAATAAACACCCGCTATCTCTCTATCTTTTAATTTACTTCCAGTTACATCATTCATACATATTGGTACATTGCTACTGGTTGTTGTCCCATTTCCTAATTGTCTATAATCATTTCCTCCCCATGCATATAATTTTCCATTATCATCTATTGCATATATATCAATACTCCTAGTAATAATCTTTGTAATCGTTGCATTATTTAATGCATTATTTTGTACATCACTTATACATATTGGCATACTACTATTGGTTGTTTTTCCATTTCCAAGTTGTCCATAATTATTTTTCCCCCATGTGTATACTTTTCCATTATCATCTATTGCACATACAGTATATCCATTTGCACTAATATTCTTTATATTTTTGCCTTTCAACACACTATTCTCTGTATCACTTATACATATTGGCATACTACTATTGGTTGTTTTTCCATTTCCAAGTTGT
>CAJKVD010000256.1 GCA_905203195.1 uncultured Clostridium sp.
AATTGAAACTAAAGATTTTGCTGTGTCAATTTTAGATAATATAAAAAGTTTGTTTTTTGGCAGGGTTAGTGTAGATCAAATGATGGGACCTGTTGGAATATCAGAGGTCGTGGCAAAAACAAATGGAATACAAGAATTTGTGTATTTGCTAGCTCTTATATCATTGTCATTAGGAGTGACGAATTTGCTGCCAATACCAGCACTAGATGGAGGAAAAATATTAATATTAATTATAGAAGCGATTCGTAGAAAACCATTAAAGCAAGAAGTAGAAATAAATATACAATTATTAGGTTTTTCTATATTAATTGCATTGTCAATTTATATAACTTATCACGATGTTATGCGTATATTATAGAAAAAAGGATGTGATAAAATGCCAGAGCCACAACAAAATTTAAAAATGATAAAAGAAATATTTGGAGATTATAAAACAAGAGCAAATATAATTGAAGCTAAGGTTTTAGGACTTAATTTAATTAAGAAAAAAAGAATTTTAGAAATGGTTATAGAATCTGATGAATATATAGAAATAAAAGAATTGTGGTATTTTGAAAAATATTTAAGAGAGAGATTTTTATTTGAAAATATAGAATTAGAAATAAAGTATAAAGATAATGTAAGAGTTAAAAGTGTAGAAGATGAATGGACAAATTTAATATGTTATATGACACATAAATATCCATTGGCTAAACCTATGCTTTTATTAAAAAGTAAAATTGAGGTCTTTGGAAAAACTATAAATGTAAAAATGCATATTAGAGGTGCAGAGTTTTTAAAAGCTAAAAAAACGGACTTGATTTTACAAAAAATGATTAAAAATATTTTAGGCAAAGATTATAAAATAGAATTAGAAGAAGACATAGATCAGGAAGAGATTAAAAAATATCATGAAAAAATTAAAATGCAAGAAGAACAAGAAATAGAAAAAGCACAAATGAATGCTATTAATCAAGAAAATGAACAAAAGGAAAGTACTAATAAAAATCAAGAATATAATGATCCAAATTATCGTATGCCAACTGATATAGATGGATATATTTCACCTGAAGATGTTCCACCAGAAAATATTGTTGAAGAAGATGTTGTGGCAGAAATAGAAGGGGAACAGCAATACATTATGGGTAAACCATCAAGGACAAAAGAGAAAAAAGTAAAGATAAAAGATATAAATGCAAATGAGGGAACAGTGACATTAGAAGGAAGAATAATATCAAGTCAAGCAAGAGAGACAAGATCTGGTAAAGGTATGATAATATTAGAATTATATGATGGAACAGGTACACTTACATGTAAATCATTTGCAAGAGATATTAAAGAAGGAAATGAGATTGTAGAAAAAATTAAAAATGCGAAAGCAATAAAGTTGACAGGAAAAGCAGGATTAGATACATATGCAGGTGATGTAACTGTAATTGCAAATACTATTATAGAAACAGATTCAGAAGTACCTGAGTTACCAACAGAAGCAGAAGATACACCTTTAATTTATGGAAATAATATGAATATAACAGAAAAATTAGTTAAAATAGAAGATTTGGGTGTAGATGATGGAAGAGTATGTATCGATGGAGAAGTTATAGGAGTAGAAGAAAAACCAATAAAAAATCAAAAAGTAATATTGAGTATTGATATATATGATGGTACAAGTACAATGACTTGTAAAGCTTTTGTTCAAAGTGATCGATGTAA
>CAJKVD010000257.1 GCA_905203195.1 uncultured Clostridium sp.
AGTAAAAAAAATTTTTGTGTTTTTTATACCATATGTAATACCAATTCCTAATGAGTCAATACTACTAGAAATGGCTAGTATAATGCAATTTAGTAACATTATAATCCCTCCACTATATAATATGCAAAAATTCGACAAAAGTTGTAATAAAGAAATGTGCATAAAGTAAAAAAGACAAGCATAGTATAAAATAAAGCAAAGCAAAGGAGTGGGTGTACATGTGGCAAACATTTGATAAACAAGAGATATTATTAAAATTAAATACAGATGAAAATGTAGGTTTAACAGATGAGCAGGTAAAGAGGATTCAACAAAAAGAAGGAAAAAATATACTAGAAGATAAAAAACAAGAAAGTATAATTATTAAATTTTTTAAACAGTTTAATGATTTTATGATTATTATTTTAATAGTAGCATCAATTATTTCGGCAGTTGTATCTAAGGTTCAGGGGGAAAATGATTATATTGATTCTTTTATAATAATTGCAATAGTTGTTTTGAATGCAATAATGGGAGTAGTACAAGAGGCGAAGGCAGAAAAATCAATAGAAGCATTAAAAAAGTTGGCTCCACAGAAATGTAAAGTGACTAGAAATGGCAATATAGTGGAGATAAATGCTGATGAATTGGTAAAGGGTGATATAATTTTTTTGGAATCAGGAAATTGTGTTCCAGCAGATTGTAGGTTACTAGAAACATATAATTTGAAAATTGAAGAATCTAGTTTGACAGGTGAAAACTTACCATCTGATAAAGATGCTAAATATACATGTAAAAAAAATGAACAATTAGGAGATATGAAAAACATGGCATTTATGGCAAGCACTGTAGTAAATGGTCATGCAAAAGCAGTAGTTACTGAAACTGGAATGGGGACGGCTGTTGGGAAAATAGCGAATATGATGATAGAAAATGAGGCTCCGGAAACTCCTATTCAGAAAAAATTAGCTCAGGTTGGAAAAATATTAGGTGTAGCTTGTTTAGTAATTTGTATTCTTATTTTTTTAATAGGAATTATAAAAAAAATAGAGCCGATTGAAATGTTTATGACATCAGTAGGTTTAGCGGTTGCAGCCATACCAGAAGGATTGCCAGCAATTGTAACTATTGTATTATCAATTGGAGTAACAAAAATGGCAAAGAAAAACAGTATTATTAGAAAACTTCCAGCAGTGGAAACTTTGGGAAGTAGTAATGTAATATGTTCAGATAAAACAGGAACATTAACGCAAAATAGAATGAAAGTCGTGGAAGTACAATCGTTTGATGAAAGACGTACTTTGGCATATTCTGCATTGTGTACAGATTGTAGTATAATGAAAGATGATAATGTAATTGGTGAACCTACAGAAAAGGCTTTGGTAGAGAAGGCTTTGGAGGTAGGAGAAGATAAGAGAATTTTAGAAGGTCAGATGAAAAGGGTTAGTGAAATTCCTTTTGATTCTAGTAGAAAAATGATGACAACAATACATAAAAAGGAAAATAAATATGTAGTTATAACAAAAGGAGCTCCAGATGTTATATTGGAAAGATGCGAAAATATTAACAAATCTGTAATAAGAAGTCAAAATATAAAAATGGCTAATAAGGCTTTAAGAGTGATTGCGGTTGGATATAAAGAATTAACTACTTTACCTCTTAATATATCTAGTGAGAGTGTAGAGAATAATTTAAAATTTTTG
>CAJKVD010000258.1 GCA_905203195.1 uncultured Clostridium sp.
TTCATCTAGAATATACTTTTCAATAAAATTATCATAGTTTGTAGTTATAACTGCAGATACTTTGTTTTTTAATAATGCCATTTCTTGAAGTTCTTTTTTTATAATAGGTGAAGTATTATTTAGTCTTAAATTTTTAAGTCTATGTCTTATATACATTTTGTATGGAGAAATCCCTCTTTTTGCCCAACTTGGATTTTTTGTTTTACCAAATGAAATTTCTCTATTATAAAATGCTTCGTTGAAATCACTTTCGATAATAGTGCCTAATTCTTTATATTGATCGAAATTTGATAAACCCTCGCGTTTGAATTTTTCTTTATATCTGCCAATATAAAATGGATCACTATTTACTTTTGAAAATGATTCATTTAAAAGTTCATCCCAACTTGGAAAGTTTTTTAAATAACGTTTAGGAATACCAGAGCCGATAAATAATACAGGTAAACGTTTATTTTTTACCATTTTTTCTAAAACGTTCATAGATACATCTCCTTTTTTTGTTTAATCATCAAATATTTTACTTGATTGTATAATTAATTTTTGTAATTCATCTATGTAATTAGAATTTAAGTTTTTTCGTTTGTTCTGATTGCTATCACTCTTTGGATTTGAAACACTTTTGGTTGTTGCAACTGATGATTTAGGTTTCTTCAACAGTCTGTCTTTTCTTTTTAACATAACTTCGAAGGATGCATCATTCTTAATAGCATCATTACAAACCTCTATTGCTTTATCAAAGCGTTTCTGTCTTTCGTAGAGCATTGCTAGTCGTTCGTAAGCAGGAACTCTTTTAGAGGTGTAATCATTGTTTCTTTTTTCAATAATAACCATCTGTTTAAAGAGCTTTATATTCTCAATACATAGTTGTTCATATTTTTTAGCAAATTCACCAGTATAATCCTTACTTTGATATAATAGGGACCAGCCTGGTTTTATTTCATTATTCATTTGATTGTAATACCTGTTAGATACAGGTTCTAATTTACGTTGATAATTTTCAAACTTCTCTGTCTCTGAAATTTTAAACTTCAAATTATTCCTTCTTTTTAATTCTTCCCATTCTTTTTGTGTTCCACCAGCAGCTATAAAATTAAGTCGATTATCATATTCAGAAAGATTTGTATCTATTAAATAATTTATTTTAGTATATTTAGATTGTCTAGATAATTGAGAAACTGTCGATTTTTTTGAATTATTTTTAAATAAATTGAAAAATCCCATTGGTTTAATCCTCCCAATCAAAATCTTTTATGACTTTCTTTAATCTACCTAAACACCTGAAGTTATCTTTTAATGGATCAATAATAATTGGTTCAAATTCAATGTTCATAGGTTGTAACATTACTATCCCATTAAGCTCTTTATATTTTTTGCATGTAGCAACATTGTCTTCATTACAAAAACATCCAATAACTCCATCATCAACTTTATCCGTTCTTTCAAAAATAAGAAGATCTCCATCATTAATACCAGCATCTTTCATACTCTCGCCTTTGGCATATTGAGCAAAATATTCAGCACGTGGATTCAATCCTTTACTAGGTACTGGAATCATGTCAATTATATTTTCATCTACGAATCCACCATTTCCACAGCACACATCTTCGTATAAAGGGACACTGGTATAATCAATACTAGCTTTTTTATATATGGCATCATCTTGATTACCTT
>CAJKVD010000259.1 GCA_905203195.1 uncultured Clostridium sp.
ATAACGAATATTAATGGAGCCTTACTATGTTAGGTGATATTTCAAAAGAGTCTCAATACTTTGGTAAGACGTATCTGAATCGAGTTCAATTTTGATGCTTCCCTTGATAATGATAATCTTTTCATTATTGTGCGGTTGCTTTTCAACAGAAACAAAGGACACTTCATTCTTGTAGCTGTTTTCATTTATCTAATCACATAAAATATTTCTGATTTTTTGTTGATACCTAAAATAGGTAGATGCTTTGATATTATTTTTATCACAGATATCTTTGACAGATAGACCACTTCCCTTGTATTCTTTGATTTTAAAATGCCAAAATTTATATTTTTCATTTTCGGTAAGTTCCTGTACTGTCATATAGTCTCTCTTCCTTTCCATATAGTTTTTGGAGAATATAAAAACTACAATACGGTTTATGAAGTCTCCACATTCTATATTTTAGTTATTAGAGTACTATATTTTTATCCACTATTTTATTTGGCACTTACGTTATTTGATAGCATACTTTGTATTTCTAACATTTTATTTTTATTATTTTCTTATTTATATGAAAAAGAAAACAATTAGCATTTCGCATTTGTTCCCTTTTTTCATAAATTTTCTTATAGTATTTTAGGTTGGCCCTAAATTATTTGATTGCTTAATATAGAATAATACCTTTTTATAAACTACTTAAAATATAATATCCTGTGCAGGATGTTTAGAAATCAAATTTTTGTAAGAAGTATCTATTTTTAACTCAGTTAGTTTATCTTCAACTATTTGTAAAAAATTATTACCTTCTAAAATAGAATAAAAATCATCATAAGAAAAGTCAATTATGCAAATCTTTTCACTTTCTTTCTCTTTGCTCATATAAATTTTTTTTATAAGTCCCTTGCTATCTTTCCATCCATTACCAGTTACACCATTATAAGAAAACAGTATTCCTAATTTTGTACCAGTTGTTAACAAAAGACTACAAAACTTTCCCACATATGTAACACTAACTTTTTTTCCATAATTTTTACATTCACCTAAAAATGTTTCATATTTATTATTAATTATTCCATTTTCTTTTAAATATTTTCCCGCTTGAGTAAGCTTTATTACTTGATCAACTTCATTGGTTTCTGTTCGAACATTTTGAATCACTTCAAACAAATTACCTGAAATTTGTAATAGATATGTTACTATCTCTTCTAGCTTTTCTCCTCGTTCTTTTTTTTTGGAATCTTTATCTTCATTTATTATTTTCAGTTCTTCTAACATTTGCTTATATTTTTTTAATTGTTCATTTCTTAATTCACAAATTTTAGAATAGGAAAATTCTTCATTCATATTTTTTAACATATCTGCTACATTCATACCACGAATATCATCATTCATCGCAAATCACCTTATAAATTACATAAACATTTTCTATTCCATTCAATTCTCTATCACAATCGTCACATACAAATGTTTCTGGAATCTCATTGAAAGTTTCAACAGTTCCCATTGATTTTTGACATTGCCAACAATACAGTTCATAGTAGCATTTTAATATTCCTATTTTTTCCAATTCTATTAAAAATTCATACACCAATTTTGGACTCACTTTTAATTTTCTTATCAAAACTCCTGGATAAAGCCACATATCTTTTTTGTAGGATAAAAATAAATTTCTAAATTCTT
>CAJKVD010000260.1 GCA_905203195.1 uncultured Clostridium sp.
ATATGGGATATTGTGCAGATGGTAATGGAGAAGTATTTTTAAAAGATGGAATAAATATTAAAGAGTTAAAAAATAAATTAGATAACTTAAATAGTAGTATTGATTATAATATTGAAGATCAAGTGATTATGCTCGAAGAATATACTTTTTCTTGGTTTGAAGATAGAACTTATACATTTTTAAATACATTAAAGCCGTATATTGAAGAAGGTATAATGGAATATAGATCAATTGATGATGATCATCATTGGCGATATATCTATAATCCAGTATTAAATAAATGGAAAGAAAAAATTGCTTGTACAAGTTATGGTTTTGAAGGATATACTGATGATGAATTAATTGATGAACTAAAAAATCGTGGTTATATAGTTAGAAAATCAAAAATAAAAGAATTAGTAAATAAAAATATTGATCAAATAATTGAAGACAGATTTTAAAATAATGCAGCCTCATAGGTTTTATGACTATGAAACTTTTTATGCTATAATTAAAGTAATTTTATAGTTGAAAAAATTAATATTACTACATTTGATAGTTATTATATTTGCTTTGTAAAAAGAAAGGAAAAAGATATTATGGAACATACAGGATATATACGTATTGAAAGAAAAAAAATACCATTCTATCTAAAAGATAAAAAAGTTCACTTGATCCCAGATAATCCTTTTGCATCTTTAATGCCAGGAAATATTAAAGAAAAAGAAATCGTAAAAGGTACTACTACAGATAACAGAGAAATCATTTTTATTGGTTGCAGATATAATTCTTGTATTTTGATATATAAAGCATTAATAATATCAGACTATAATACAGGAATTTATCCAGAAATAACAAAATTTGATAGAATATGCTTTGAAGGTAGAGCAGTTAACACGTTTGCAGGTCCAGGCAGAGCTTTTACATCAGAAAAAGGTTCTGATACATCAAATCAAATGAAAACTATTATTCCAAAAAAATGGGAAGATATAAATTTTACAGGAGAAGCAAAATTAAAGAGAGACAAAATTAAACTAGCTATAATTTTTACTATTCGACACAACTTGAAATACGATAAAACATCAATGGGTGAAGCTATACCAAATTTTTCTTTAGAATATGAAAAAGGAAAAAATATTAAATATATACCTCAAATATATTTAATGGCTTACGATTTCTTTTGCTTTTTAAATTTTCGTCGTAATATTATTTTTAACAAAATAACATTACAAATAAAAAAAGATGATATATTTTATCCTATTGCAACTGTGTATGTTAATTCTAATATAAATGATGATTTTGATCGAAATGAAAATAATAGCATAATATCAACAGATTGTATTAAATTTTGGAACAAGTTATTTAGTGTAATTGCTTTAAGAAGAACACAAAAGATATATGACAATTTTTATATACCCCTAAATTCTAAAGAAGCACCTACTGTTACATATGAAAAATATCTTGCTTGTGCATTAAGTTTTGAAAGTGAATATACTAGATTATATCCAACAAAAAAAGAAGATAATAAATCATATGCCGAGATACATAACATATTTGTAAAAACAGCCGATGAACTAAATGTTATATTTCATGCTATACAAAATGACCAAATTACATTTAATGATTTTTTTCAAATATATATTGATGGAGTAAATAAAAAATATACAAAAT
>CAJKVD010000261.1 GCA_905203195.1 uncultured Clostridium sp.
TATACATCTATCATAGCTATTTTCATTATATCTGCTGCTGTTCCTTGTATTGGCGTGTTCATTGCTGCCCTCATACCAAATTGCCTAACATTATAATTCTTAGATTTTAATTCTGGAATATATCTTCTTCTATGAAATAAAGTTTCAACATATCCCTTATTTTTCGCTATTTCTGTAACTTCATCCATATATTTTTTTATTCCAGCATATTCCTCTAAGTACTCTTCTATATATTGCTTTGCCATTTTTCTTGATATTCCTAATTGCTCACCCAAGCCAAAATCACTTATTCCATAAACAATACCAAAATTAACTGCTTTTGCACTTGAACGTTGTTCTTTTGTTACTTCATCTATTGGTGTTTTAAATACTTTAGAAGCTGCCTGTCTATGGATATCCTCGTTGTTTCTAAAAGCTTGCATCATATGCTTATCTTGTGACATATGTGCTAAAACTCTTAATTCAATTTGTGAATAATCTGCATCAATATATATTTTTCCTTCTTCCGGTTCAAAAATTTTCCTAACCTGTTTTCCAAGTTCAAATCTTGTAGGAATATTTTGCAAATTTGGTTCTGTTGAGCTTATCCTTCCTGTTGCAGTTATTGTTTGGTGAAAAAACGAATGGATTCTATTTGTTATTGGATTTATATATGGTTTTAGTCCTTCTACATATGTTGAATTTAATTTTTGTAGTTGTCTATATTCTAATATTTGTTCACTTATTGGATCTTCTTTTTTTAATTTTTCTAGCACATCTACATCTGTTGAATATCCACTCTTAGTTTTCTTAATTATTGGCAATTTCTTCTTTTCAAATAATATTTCTCCTAACTGTTTTGTAGAGTTTATATTAAACTCTTCTCCAGCCATTTCATAAATCATTTTTGTCTTCATTTCTAATTGTTCTTTTAATTTACTACCAAATTTTTCTAATTCTTCTTTATTTGCATACATTCCATTCCATTGCATCTCTGAAAGTACTTCAACTGTTGGCATTTCTATATTTCTAAATAACTCCAAACCATTTATCTCTTCCAACTTTTTAGTCATTTCTTTTTCTAATCTTGACAATAAATATGTTTCTAAACACAATTTTTCTTTTCTATATTCCTTAACTTCTTTTGCAGTTTTTTCTTGTTGCAAATCTAATGCATCAAACAAATTAATTTGTTCTTGTTTTTCTTCTGGCTTTTTTACATAATCATTTATATTAATATCTAATTGATCTTCTACTATATTTTCAAAACTCAATTTATTATTTGTTGGATCTAGCAAATATGCAGCAATTTTAGCATCAAAACTCATATTATTTATTTTAATTCCTTCTTGCCTAAAAATTATATACTTTCTACTAAAATCCATACTTACTTTTTCTATAGTCTCATCTTCTAAAATTTCTTTTAGCCCATCTAATGTGTTTTCTTTTACTGGAATATAATATGCTTTATCCGTATATATGCATATTTCAGTGATTTTTTGGTTAATTATTTGAGGTAATAATTTATTAGCAGCACAAGAATCACTAACATTATCCACATTCTCTCTATCCAATGATTTTTGCTCCGTCCCCAAATCACCCAAAAAGACTTTCTTTTCTTTCTTTATTTTTTCTACTAATTTATTTATATCTTCACATTCTTCTATT
>CAJKVD010000262.1 GCA_905203195.1 uncultured Clostridium sp.
TGGCTCAATACCTTTTTTAATATTTTCCATCATTTTTCCAATATGTACATATTTATAACCAATAATTTGATCATCCTTGTCTAACCCCAATTCTACAATATATCCTTCTGTTAATTGTAAATATCTTGGTCCTTTTAATGTACTTGAATAAATAGTTCCTACTTGACTTGTATGACCTTTTCCTAAATCTTCTAATCCAGATCCTACTGGTAATCCACCTTCTGAAAAAGCTGTTTGTGTTCTACCATACACTATTTGTAAAAATAATTCTCTCATAGCAGTATTAATAGCATCACAAACTAAGTCTGTATTTAGTGCTTCCAATATTGTCTTTCCTGTTAAAATTTCTCCTGCCATAGCTGCTGAGTGTGTCATTCCTGAACATCCTACTGTTTCTATTAAAGCTTCTTGGATTATACCTTCTTTAACATTTAATGTTAATTTACAAGCTCCTTGTTGTGGTGCACACCAACCTATACCATGTGTTAATCCTGAAATATCTTTAATTTCTTTTGCTTTTACCCATTTTCCCTCTTCTGGAATTGGTGCTGGTCCATGATCTACACCTTTTGCTACTTTACACATTTCTTCTAATTCTTTTGAATAAATCATCTTTTTTTGCTCCTTTCAATATTTATTTGGAATACATCCAATTAATAACTATTTAATATTTTTTTTATCATCTTCTATTTCAACTTTTGATAAAATTTGATTTCTTATACTTTTATCTTTTTTGACATACTCTTGCTCATTTGCTTCTTCATTATTAACATCTGTTTTTCCCTGTGTATCATATGTTATAACATTATTTAAATCTTTAATATAGATACCCGCCTCATATCTTTCAACTCTAGCTAAAATTTTAGGACCAGATGCATATTTACGCAAAATATCCTTTTCCTCTTTATTTAACTGTTCAAAAGAAATTCCTAAATATTTACATCTCCATATTACATGCCTCTCATAACTAGAAAGAGGATTATCTTTTAAATCTTCATAATCATATTCCACCATAAATCTTGCATTATGAATAATTATAGTAACATTACTCCATGTTTCACCCAATTCAAGCTTTTTAAATTCCTGTCTTAGATCTTTTATTTTAGCATATAAATTGTCTACTAATTTTAAATATTCAGATTCATCTATATTAAATTTAGAAGGTATTTCATAAACATTAACTGGTTTCTTTTTAAAAATTCCTTTTGGTATATAATAGAAAAACATTTCACCAGTTTCTTTTTGACCTTCCATAACAGAAGCATATAAGTAGAGGCTATCCCACTTTTCTGGTATCATTTTAAATATACGTCTTTGAATATCCTCATACAACTCCTTAATATTTCTTGTATGTCTTAACATATTTTCCCCTTTTTCATATAGTTTTTCTCTTATTTAATATTTATCTTTCTAGCAAGCTTTCCCCTGTCATTTCATCTGGTTTTTTTAAGCCCATCAATTCCAACATTGTTGGTGCTAGGTCTGCTAATTTTCCATTACTCTTCAATTTTAAAGACTTATCATCAGTAACTAAAATTACAGGAACAGGATTGGTTGTATGCGCTGTATGTGGTTCTCCTGTTTTATAATCTATCATTTGGTCAGCATTTCCATGATCAGCAGTAATTATTAAATTACCCTTTTT
>CAJKVD010000263.1 GCA_905203195.1 uncultured Clostridium sp.
AGAAATACTAACAGTAGGATTTTTGCTTTTTTGGTTTGGAATAGCCTGTCTATTAGCAATGGTTGTTAGTTTTTTTACATCAAATATTATAATTCAAATGGTTGTTTTTCTAGTTTCATCAGTCATTTTAATATTATCAACAAAGCCATTTGTTAAAAAATTTATAAATAAAAAAACTATTTTAACAAATGCCAATTCATTAATCGGAAAAAAAGCCATTGTAATTAAAGAAATAAACAATTTACAAGGAACAGGTCAAATTAAAATAGGCGGAGAAATTTGGTCTGCTCAAAATGAATCAGATACAACTATTTCTGAAAATCAAGAAGTAGAAATTATTAAAATTGAAGGTGTAAAATTAATTGTAAAACAACTACCAATAAATGTTTCTTAATTAGTTTTTAATATTTTAAAATATATATTTAGAAATTTAATTTTCTAAAAGGAGGTAAATTATGTGGTTTTTATTAGTAGTACTTGTTATTATTATAGTAATAGCATGTAGCTCAATCAAAATCGTAAAACAAGCTGAGGTATACATTATAGAAAGATTAGGTAAATTTTATAAAGTCGCAGATGCAGGTTTAACTATTATAATTCCTTTCTTTGATCATGTTAGAAGTGTTGTAAGTCTTAAACAACAAACAATGGATGTACCACCTCAAGGAGTTATTACAAAAGATAATGTTACAATTACAATTGATACAGTTGTATTTTACCAAATAACAGATCCAGCAAAAGCTGTCTATGAAATTCAAAACTTAAAAAAAGGTATTGAATATTTAGCAATCACTACAATTCGTGATATCATCGGTAAAATGGATTTAGACGAAACATTTAGTTCTCGTGATGGAATTAATACACAACTAAGAGTAGTTCTTGACGAAGCTACTGACAGATGGGGATGTAAAGTCGATAGAGTTGAAATTAAAGATATTACACCACCTGCTGACATTAGAGATGCAATGGAAAAAGAAATGAATGCTGAACGTAATAAACGTGCTTTAATTCTTGAATCAGAAGCTCAAAGACAATCAGCTATTACTATTGCAGAAGGTAAAAAACAAGCTGCTATACTAGAAGCCGAAGCTGATAGAGAATCCCAAATTCGTAGAGCTGCCGGTGAAGCAGAAGCTATTAGAGAAGTAGCAGAAGCAAAAGCTAAAGAAATTCAATTAGTTTATGAAGCTGTTAAAAAAGCTGACCCAGACGAAAAATTAGTACAATTAAAATCTTTAGAAGCTTTAAAAGAAGTTGCCAAAGGTGAAGCTAACAAGGTATTTATTCCTTTTGAAGCTACTAACACTCTAGCAAGTTTAGGTGCTATTAAAGATGTTGTTACAGACAAAAACAAAAAATAATGTGTTTCATACATACAAAAAAGTGGCTTAGCAGCCACTTTTTTAGTATCCTACATTTTTTCTGGCATATCCATTCCAAGCAAATTAGCACCTATTTTCAAGACTTTACCAACTGCAAAAGTTAAATAAACACGACTATTTTTTAAGCTTGAATCATCAACCATAATACGATTTTCATTATAGAAAACACTGTATGCTTTAGCCAAATCAATTAAATAACGAGATAATATTGAAGGCTCACTTTTCTCTGTAACTTGAACAAGTACATTA
>CAJKVD010000264.1 GCA_905203195.1 uncultured Clostridium sp.
TCGGTTCGTTATGAGCTGAGTTTCTTTTGAAATATTAATATAGTACTTTAAAAAATTTTCTATGCTGATAATATAAAATTTTTATTAGCCATAAGTAAATTTTTAATTAATTCAATTTGCTTTTTGGATAAGTGACTATTACCATCAAGGCCAAATAAGTTTTTAGCTAATAAAGCTATATCTACATCAGTATTTGTATTAGCATTTTCACCATTTTTATCATCTGAAAGACCAAGTAAATAGTCAACAGATACATTAAAAGCAGAGGCGATTTTTGTAATTACATCTAAACGAGGAACTCTATCACCACTTAAATACCTAGAGATTGTTACATTTGAAATTCCGATTTTTTTAGATAGATCTACTTGGCTCATATTAAAGTCTTCCATTAAAACAATTAAGCGATAACTAAATTTCTCTATATCTAAATCCATAATAACCTCCTATAACTAATATTATAGAACTATAACCATACAGGTTAAAAATAATTTACCAAATTATAAAACATTAATTTTTATTAACCAATAGGAAAATAACAAAAAATTTAGATAAAGACCAGTAAGTAGTTGTGATAAAATCTTTAATAATTTGAAGGTTCAATAAAATCATAAAAATTGTGAAATTCATATCCTTGTTGTTTTAGATAAGATATTGATTCTTTTAAGACAGATGGAGTATCGTTTACGTCTCCAGAGTCATGCATTAAAATTATTAAAGTTCCTTTATTTTTTGTACTTTTTTTTAAGTTATTTAGTAATTGATAGTTTGATATTTTATACTCAGAATCTTTATTTAAGCAGTTCCAGTCTACGTATACATAACCAAGCTCTTTTAAAATCTGTGTTGCTTTTTTCTTGCTAGAATGGTAGTTTTGTGACATATATCCATTTGGAAAGCGGAATACATGTGAACAATAATTTTCTATATTAAGTGCATTACCTATTTCTTTATCAGTTGAGATAATTTCATTTCTAAAACTTTCTTTATTTTTATATAGTGTGCTATTATTGTGATCATATCCGTGATTTGCTATAAAATGTCCTTCGCTATATTCTCTTTTAATTAAATCTGGATTTTCTTTTACATATTTACCAATAACAAAAAAAGTTGCTTTTATGTTTTCATCTTTTAGGATATCTAAAATTTTTGGCGTTGCTCTTTTTCGTGGACCATCATCAAAAGTTAGATAAGCTATTTTTTTGTTTTGCTTTGTAAGATTTGAAATTTCTGTTTGTAGGTTTTCGCTTATCGAAGAATTTGATGTTATAGAAATAGCTAAACTTTTAGAATTATTTATTGATAAAGAAAAGAGTATTAATAAAATTGAACATATTATGCAGAACATAAATAGTAAAAATCTTTTTTTGAAAATAAAAATGTGCATAAAAAAACCTCCATATTTAAATATATGAAGAGTTTTTTTTAATATGAATACGAAAGGAAAGGTAGAGATTGTTCTTGACTTATATATCCATATTCTTGCATTTTTTTTATTACATGGGCTTGTCTTTTTTTTGCTAGATTTATGTTGACATTTGGTGAATATATTGATGGTGCATTTGGAATTCCAGCAAGCATAGAGGCTTCATCTAATGTTAGGTCTTTAGGTTCTTTTTTATAATATCCG
>CAJKVD010000265.1 GCA_905203195.1 uncultured Clostridium sp.
GTGGTTTTGTTTTCATTTTCTTAGTGGTTTTCTTGTCGGTTTTCTTAGTGGTTTTCTTGTCGGTTTTTTCTTCATATTCAAATGGATTTTCTTTGTATTTAAAAGAAACTCTTAAAAAGTGTTCCATAAATTTAAAACAACTTTTATCATAAGCATCTAATATTCTTAATACTCCAGAACCTATATTTTCAATTAAATCCACATCTTTAAACACTCTAATAAGTTCTTTATTTCTTGGAGCTGTAACACCTTCTAAAAACTCTTCTTGTGATAAGCCTTGTGGTAGTCCTCCTCCTGATGTAATTTCAATTCTATCAGAATAAAGTTCAATTATTGGTGTTGTGCTTAAAGTATAATCACTATGTACCATTGCATTTATAACAGCTTCTTTTAATGCTTTACTATCTATCATTTCTACTTCTTTTCTACCATTGTATTCAATTTTTGCATAAACAGTATTTTCCGCTGTAAGCCTATCTAAAATTCTTTGGGTAGCAGTTATTAAACAACAATACCCATATTCTTGATTTTCTATTAATTCCATTTTACTTGTTCCTAAATATTTAACAAGTTTTATTGATATATCATTTTCATCAGCAAGTAAATAAGCATTATAATTATATTTTCCTTCATCAGTTAATAAATTTAGATTTCTAGCAAAATTGTCATTAAGAGTCATTCCATTCCCTTCATAATGAATTTTCAACTGTCTGAATGTTAAATCTTGTCTAGGAGCCTCTATTTCTTTTAAAGAATTTTTTATTCGTTTGGAAAACATTTCTTCAATCATTCTCTCGGTCATTCTTTCTTTACTACTACCAATTCTAATATAACATCCTTCTGGTGTTCTTCCTTTTTTTCGTAAATAATATGGTTTTTCCGTTCCACTTGATATTATAACTTTTATTACTTCTTTATTTTCTATTGTTTCCACAGTTACATCAAATAATCCTAAAGTTGAAGGTTGTATATTATTTTTTATTCTGTCTTTTATTTGTAATTGTGTTAAATCAGTATTTTCAACTCCAGCAACTTGTCCGTTTTTATTTATTCCAACATAAATTATTCCACCTTCTTTGTAATTAAGAAATGCAATAACTTCTTGTTCAAAATCTTCATTTAACTGTTCCTTATTTTCAATTCTGTTTGTTTCTGTATTTTGCATAAAACCTCCTTATAATTTATTCCATCTTTCTATTTCCTTAATAACATTTTTCATATTGTTATCTAAATCTAATACTTCTTTCATATTATCAACGGTCATTTTTTCCACATATTCTTGTGCATATTTAATTTTAGATTTTTTAAATTTTTCACCTTCTCCATCAATATATAAATCTAAAAACTTATCTATAGTTTGATATTGTTTAAAATCTTCTTCTACAATCTTGTCATAAAAAGTATCTATTATCTTTTTAGGTACATAATTTTCTATCTCTTTTCCTTTAGTTATCCAGCATAATTGATTATTTTTTCTAAATTCGTTTTGTATCCTTTTTTTTGTATTATTTATAGGCTTCGACTTTGAAGTTTTATCGCTATCTATTAATATAATAGAATTTTTATTGACATTCATTAGATTAACAAGATTCTCTATATTATCTTCTTCAAATGTAG
>CAJKVD010000266.1 GCA_905203195.1 uncultured Clostridium sp.
TTATCAATTATTTTTCCACATTCATCATTAGTTGCAATAAGTTTTCCTGTCTTTAAATTTAAATTTTCCAAATACTCTTTACTAAGAGAAGAAAAATTTGCTGGTGTTAAAACTTCCTCTAATCCATCAACTTTATATGATAAAACCCCACTTTTAGGTGATTTTATTGTTTCTGCTCCTTCGTTTAATTCCTTTTCTAATTTTACTCTTTGATTATTTAGCTGTTTTAAATAAGAACCTGATGGACTCTTTTCTCCAACTATTTTAGCCTTTTTAGTAACCAATTGATTAATCTTTTTTTCATATTCTGTCAATTTTGATACATCTGTTACTTTATTAAGTTCTTCAACCTCTTCATCAATCTGATTTTCTACTAATTTAACGTCAGAAGAATATAAATCTGTTTGGCTCTTCATTGTTTCCTGTATCTTTACATCTAATTCTTCTATTTGCTTCTTTAAATTTTCTTCATTTTTACTATAATATCGAAAAATATTTTCGTTTTTAGCAACTTTCTCTCCTTCATTTTTTATTTGTTCCATACCATTTTTATATTGATTTCCTTTTACAACAACCTCATCACGAATAACATATCCAACATCTGTTTCTTCCAAATATAACTTTCCTTCTTCAACAGTAAATATATCTGTTGGTTGTCTTACTAACAAATAAATAACATATATAAAATAAGAGAAAATTGCTAAAATTAATATTAAAACCACTAGTTTATAAGTACTTTTTTTCAATTTATTCCCTCCAAAATAATGTTAATATTATTTTGTCTATCTCCTTCTGCGTCGAGCCATATTGTTTGCTTATTTTTTCTAAACCAGGTCATTTGCCTCTTAGCATATCTTCTTGTTTCCTTTTTAATTTTTTCAACCATTTCTTCTTTAGTACACTCCCCCTTCAAATATTGAACAACTTCTTTATATCCCAATCCCTGCATTGCAGTCGGAAAAGTATCGTACTTATTTAAAATATTTTTCACTTCATCTATCAGACCTTGTTTCATCATAATATCTACTCTAGAATTTATACGATTATATAATTTATTTCTATCCCACAATAAGGCATAAACCTTATAATCATACTCCGGCTCATTTTTCCTTGACTCTTGTTCAACTTCTGTTTTTGTTTTCCCTGTTGCCTTAAATATTTCTAAAATTCTCAGTATTCTTTTTTTGTCATTGCAACTTATTTTTTCTATTGCAATTGGATCTATTTTTTTTGCTTTTAGATATAACTCATTTAATCCATTTTCTCTTACCTCTTTTTCTAATTCAGCTCGATATTCTTCATCAAATTCAATATTAGGATATTCTATTTCATAAATAAGACTATCAACATATAATCCAGTACCACCCACAACAATTGGTACTTTACCTTTATCTAATATTTCCTTTATTGCTTCTTTTGCATCTGCTTTATAATCCGCAACACTATATCTTTGAGTTGGAGAAACATAATCTAAAAGATAATGTTTGATCCCCCCCATTTCTTTCTTAGTTGGTTTTGCTGTCCCTATATTCATATCTTTATAAATCTGCATAGAATCACAAGATACAATTTCTCCATCTATTTTTTTTGCAAGTTC
>CAJKVD010000267.1 GCA_905203195.1 uncultured Clostridium sp.
AAAGCTTTTATAAATTCCTAATTCTTCACTTTCTGTAGAAATTCTAACTCCTGTAATTTCTTTGTCTTCTAATTTTTCTTTTACTTCTTCATTTACCATTTTAGGTATAATTGCATCTATTTCAAATTTCTTTTGATATTTTTTTGACGCATCTACTATTGCTTTTTCATAACCCTCTAATTTGTGTCCTATTACAAAATATACCTTTTGTGTATCTAACTGTTTTATTAAATTTTCTATTATTTTTTTTCCTTTTTCGTTTATATTTGTTGTTCTTCCTTTTTTATTAAAACTTCCTCCTGCTATGATGACTGGAATTTTATTACTTGGTAATTCTTTTATTTTATATTTTAATACTTTTTCTGATTCTACTGTACTTGTGATTCTTAAATCTCCTTCTTCATCTTTTATTTTTTCTAATTCTTTATCTTCTTGTTCTAAAATTGCTTCTCTTATACTTCTTCCATTTAGGAATTTTTTAAATCTTTCTGATTTCTCTTTAAAATATATATCATTTTCTTGTATTAAATTGTCTTCAACTTCTCTCATTTGCTTAAATTCGCTATCTGTTACACCTAATAAATTTCTTAGTGCAAGTTGTTCGTCAAATGTGTTTGTTCCATAAAATCCATTTCCATCTGTTCCTTGTACACATTTTACTCCATTTTTTAAGAATCTTTTTATTGGATGATTTTCCAATGTACTTAGGTTATTTAATCGTATATTTGATGTTAATTGAAATTCTATAATAGTATTTGTTTGTTTCATTTTATCCATTAATGCCTTTCCTTCTTCTGTATTCGGATCTTTTGAATATAATCCATGTCCTATTCTTATTCTTGGCATTTCTTGTTCTGGTCTTAATGATTGTTCTACACATTTTATTGACTTTTCCACATTATCTTTTAAACTGTCATTTTCTCCAGCATGTATTCTTACTGTAAAACCTTTGTCATAATATGCAATATCTTGTACTATTTGCTTTATTGCTGGCTTTAAATCTTCTATATCATTTATTTCTTCTCCTATAAAGTCGCTTCCAACAACATATGGATCTTTTGCTACTGCTTTTAGAACACATAAGTTTTCTCTTAAATATTTGTCACTTGTTGTTTGATCTTTTATTATTGTTAATACTATTCTTCTTATTCCTGCTAAGAATCTTATTTTTACACCTGTTTCTTCCTCTATTTTTGGTAATATTTCATGAATTTCTTCTAATAATTTTATTGCTGGCATACCTAATTTTACTAGGTCTGTGTCTGTTATTTCTACATATTTTATTCCTTGTTTTTGATATTCTCTTGCAATCCATAATAATTTATCTTGTCTTATTACATTGTTTTTATACGGACTTTCTGAATTATTGTCTTGCAACATCTTTATAACTATTTCTTTTATATCTTTTTCTGGTATTTTGTTTATCATTTCTTCTGTTAATTCAATTTTGTTTTTTGATGGAGTTCCTTTTGCAAATACATATCTATATATATAACATTTTTCTAAGTTTGTAAAAACTGCTTGACCATCTTTTAATATTGATAAGCTTACTCTTATTTTTTCTATATTTTTTTCTGCATCTTCTAAGTTGTT
>CAJKVD010000268.1 GCA_905203195.1 uncultured Clostridium sp.
TCTCTCTCTGTAAAAGGGGGGAGTTTCTTTTTTATTAAATTTTAATAAATCTCTTGCAATTTATCAAAAATATGATATACTTTAATAAATTGATTGATATTTGTATCAATCGTTAAGAGAGACCAAAGTTGTAAATAACTACTTCGTTGGCACCATTAGAACATCAAGTAGTTCGTAGGATATGCTTGAGGCTTTAATTTATAAAAAATGCAGATTTTCCTAACACTATTAAAGAATAAACACTAAAAAAATTGAAAAATAAATATATCAGAATAATGGTAAAAAGAAATATATTACGAAGGTAATTAAATTGAAATTAATAAAAACATAAAAACATATAGTTTTGTAGAATGAAAGGATGAAATAATATGGATACTGTTTTTGAAATTTTTTATGTTATATTTTGTATAGCACTTGTTATATGGATTTGTTATGATATTATAAATTTAATTATTAAGAAAAACACATATAATGCTGTAGAAGCAGAAGTATGGCAACATGAATGTGTACCTAGACAAAACCATGATGATACGACAACTTATAAAATTAGATTAAAATATATGTATGGAGGTAAAGAAAATTTTTATTCAACAAAATGGGCAAGTAATTTTTTAATTCCCAAAGTAGGAGCTAAAAGAAAGATATACATAAATCCTAATGAAACATCAAAGATTTTTTTTATAGAACCAAAAATGTTTGTTTGTTTTATATTGTTTCGTTTGGTTTTTGTAATACCATTGATTGAAAAAATATTAAAATGAAAAAGCATATACATATAAATATAAAAAAAGCAAATTTAAAAAAGTGAGAAAAAAAGAGAATAATATATGAAAAAAAAAGATAAAATAATATAAATAAAGAAAAATATAAAAATTTTCAGAAAAGTAAATTTGTATAAATAAAAAAGTTGTGCTAAAATAAAAATAGCTTAAGAGGAAGAACATATTCCAAAAAGCCAATAATTAAATAGTCATTAAATTACCCTGCATAGTGCGTGTAGACAGAATTTTTAGAACCAACAAGTATAGAAGAGGGGCCAATCTCAAAAATATGGCGTGCATGCTCACCAATAGAATTGTGAGAAGCCCATGAGTATTTTGGTAGGCACCCACCTGTTTTTAGGAACAGGTCCTTAAAAATTCAAGACATCTTACGGCTAAGGCGGGGATTTTTTTGCGTTTTATTCTAAAAGGTATTACTTGATTTTTATGTAAAATTTTAGTAAAATATATATGTGTAAAAAAAATATAAAGGAAGAAGTTAAAAAATGAACGTAAAACGAGCAATACAAGAAGGAAGCAAAATATTAAAAGAAAATAATATAGAAGAACCAAATATAAAAATAAAGTTACTAATGCAAAACATATTAAAAAAAACAAGGCAATATATAATAGCAAACGATACACAAGAACTAAGTAAAGAGCAAGAAATTAAATACTTAGAAGGAATACAAAAATTAAAAAATAATATGCCAATTGAATATATAACAAACCAGAAAGAATTTATGAAAAAACTTTTCTATGTTGACGAAAATGTATTAATTCCAAGGCAAGACACAGAAATATTAGTAGAAGAAGTAATAAA
>CAJKVD010000269.1 GCA_905203195.1 uncultured Clostridium sp.
AGAGCTATTTCTTTTAATTTATGTTCTTCTTTTGGCTTAAAATAAAATGCTAATATATTGCTGCATACATTTTCATAGTACGGATAACCCGAAATATCCATAAAAGTTTTTTCCTTAATTGGTATCTTTTCTACAATATCACTTGCTTCTTTTAATAAATTTTCAAATTTTTTAAACTCCATTCCATTCCTCTTTTAAATCTTTATATCTTATAATATACTCCATATACCATCTACAATATCTTCTATCGTATTATAATTTAAGCTATTGTCAGAATATCCTTTATCTTTTGAAGATTCTTTAATAGATTTATTTATTTCATCTAATTTTTCTAATACTTCCTCTATTTTTTCATTTTTTTGTATTTCTTCTTCATCATTCTTATATGTATTTAGTGATTCATGATAATTTGCTTTTTCTCTACTTTTTAAAGAAATTTGTATTTCTTCAGAATTTTTAATAATATTCATAATTTCTTCATGTGTACATTTGAATAATGGTATATCCTTTTTTAAACATATTAGTTTTCCACAATTTATATCTTTCAAAGAGCTACACCCTTCAAAAGAATTTTCATATATATATGTTATAACATCTGGTAATATATTTACTGCATTTAATAATTTACAATTAGAAAAAGCATATTTTCCTATACTTATTCCTAAAACTTCTGCTTGTAAATTTAATTTTTTTAGCAATGTACATCCTTCAAATGCATAATCTCCAATATTAATTTCCTGAGCTATAATATTTATTTCTTCTAATTCATTACAATTGCTAAATGCATTGCTTTTAATATTTATACGCCCTTTTGTTACAATATTTATTTCTTCTAATCTTGAACAATTTTCAAATGCGTTACTATCAATGCAAATGTTACTATATTCTGTACCTATAATTTTTATTTTCTTTAAGTTTGGTAAATTTTTAAAAGCACCATATTGTATATTCAGATAACTAGTGTTACATATATATAATTCTTCTAATCCCGAATTTAAAAAAGCATCAGTCTCTATATTTAATGGTACTTCCTGAGTGATTATATTTACCTTTTTTAGCGAGATACACCAAGAAAATGCATTGCTCCCTATTTCTGTTAATGTCTTTGGAAAAATAACCTCTTTTAAATTTTCACAATTCGCAAACGCCATATTTTTTATCTTTGTAGCACTAACTACTGTTTTTATTTTTTCTATGTCTTCTATTCCTTCAGTATAATCATCATAATAGCTTACTACGTCCATTTTAGCATTTTCAATTACTACTTTTTCTAAATTTGGACATTCTTCAAATGCTCTCTCTGGTATAATATTTATTTTACTAGGAATTATAATTTCTTGCATTTCTGTGCTACTATATGCTCCTTTTCCTATTTCTTTTACACTGCTTGGTAGTGTTACTAGCCATTCGCAGCTAGAAAATGCCGAATCTCCTATTTTTATTATACTTTCTGGAAGTTCTATTTTGTGAATTTCCAAATCACAAAATAGAAAAAAATCAAATGCATGTGCTTGTATCTCTTTTAAATTTTTACTAAATGTTATAGTATTACAATAAGCGTGTTTAAAAGCATA
>CAJKVD010000270.1 GCA_905203195.1 uncultured Clostridium sp.
TTCCAATTTATTTAATGCCAAAACATGGCCTTTAGCCAAATCTACAACATGGATATAATCTCTAACTCCTGTGCCATCTGGTGTATTATAATCATCTCCAAAAACTGACAGTTGTGGTAAAATGCCTGCAGCCACTCTAACAATATATGGCATCAAATTATTTGGTATACCTTGTGGTTCTTCACCAATCAAACCACTCTCATGTGCACCAACTGGATTAAAATATCTCAAAATACAAATATCCCAAGTATTATCAGAAGCATATGTATCTTTTAATATCTGCTCTATAAACAATTTCGTTGTTCCATATGGATTGGTTGTTCCACCTGTTTTACACTCTTCTGTAATTGGTATTATTTCTGGATCTCCATATACAGTAGCAGATGAACTAAAAATAAACTTCTTTACATTATGTTTTTTCATCACTTCTAAAAGTGCAAGTGCTCCATTTATATTATTATCATAATATTCCAATGGTTTTTGAACTGATTCTCCCACTGCTTTATAACCTGCAAAATTCAAAACTGCTTCTATATTATTTTCAGAAAATACTTTTTCTAATTTTTCCTTATCGCGATAATCCATCTCATAAAACCTAAAATCTTTTCCTGTAATTTTTTTAATATTTTCCAAAACTTGTGCTTTACTATTTGAAAAATTATCAATTATCACAATTTCTTTTCCTGCATTTAATAATTCTACTGCTGTATGACTCCCTATATAGCCTGCTCCACCTGGTAATAATACTGCCATATATATCAACCTCTTCCTATATTTTATCTAATTCTTGGCCATTTTTTGTATCTTTAACCATATATCCTTTTTCTTTTAATAAATCTCGTATTTCATCAGATTTTTTCCAATCTTTTTGATCTCTAGCCACTTTTCTTTTTTCTAATAATCCCAAAATTTCTTCTGGTATCTCTCCATTATTACTTTCTTGCATAACATCTATTTTTAATCCTAAAACAGTATCAAACTTCATTAACAATTTTGCCACATTAGGATTTTTCTTTTCAAATTTTGCAGTTTCCCACACATAACTCATCGCTAATGGCATATTCATATCATCATTTATAGCCTTATGGAAATTTTCTTCTATATCTGATAACTTTCTAATATCTACATCTCCTAATTCATCATTTCCATGTAAATGTATTTGATATGCATTTCTTAATCTTTCTAATGATTTTGCTGCCGAGTCTATACCTTCCCATGTAAAATTCAATTTATTTTTATAATGGCATGAATAGCAAAATAGTTTGTAAACAAGCGGATCATAACCTTTATCCTTAATATCTTTTAGCAAATATACATTTTTTAAACTCTTTGACATTTTACCACCATTTATAAGTAAGTATTCTCCGTGTAACCAGTAATTTGCAGGAATCTTTCCTGTTCTACCTTTACTTTGTGCTATCTCATTTTCATGATGTGTTGGAATTAAATCAATGCCACCTGTATGTATATCAAATTGTTCTCCTAAATATTTTAATGACATTGCTGAACATTCTATATGCCATCCTGGATAACTTGGTCCCCATGGACTATTCCATTTCATTAAATGATTTTT
>CAJKVD010000271.1 GCA_905203195.1 uncultured Clostridium sp.
TTTATCATTTGGTATGACTACTAATGTATCTACTTTTCCTTTTAGACTTTCAATTCCTCTTTCTGCTTGTGATAATCTTTTCTTTCCTTCAAATGTGAATGGTTTTGTTACTACTCCAATTGTTAGTATTCCCATTTCTTTTGCTGTTGCTGCTACTATTGGTGCTGCTCCAGTACCTGTTCCTCCACCCATTCCGGCTGTTACAAATACCATATCTGCTCCTCTTAATACTTCTGCTACCTCTGATTTGCTTTCTTCTGCTGATTGTGCTCCAATATCTGGATTTGCTCCTGCTCCTAATCCTCTTGTTATTTTTTCTCCTATTTGGATTTTTGTTCCTGCTTTTGATTGTTGTAAAGCTTGTCTATCTGTGTTAACAGCTATAAAATCTACTCCTTTTATTCCTGATTCTATCATACGATTAACAGCATTATTTCCAGCTCCCCCTACACCTATTACTTTTATAGTAGCTGTACCGTCCATCATTGCTACGTTGTTATCATCATACTCCATCATTTTTAGCTTTCCTCCCTTATTATATCTATACTTAAAAATTAATAACTTTTATATCAGTATTTTTTTATAACATATTTTTTTATTTTTGTATACTTTTTATGAATAGAAAAATTCTTTTATTTTTTCTAAAATATTTTTGAATATATTTTCATCTGATTTTGTATCTATACTACTTGATACTGTTTTTGCGAATGGTCTTGCAGCTATATATCTTACTAAAGCATAACTTGTTCTATATGTTGGCCTTATTGTACTTATTAATCTTCCTGTAGAAATTTTAACTGGTATATTTAATGTTATTTTTCCTGCTACATCGCTTTTATTTATATTTATTATTCCTTGCCCTGTTAATATAACATTATTGATTTTTGACTTTATGCCTTGATTTGTTATGTCTTTATTTATTATTGAAAATATTTCTTCTATTCTTGCTTCTATTATCTCTATTAATTCTGAGCTTTTTATTATTTTGTTTTTATTGTTATCTTTGCATGTGTTTAATATAATATCATTATCGTTGTCAATAAAAGATTTTAATGCTAATCCGTATTGTCTTTTTAATTTATCTGCTTCTTCTTCTGTTATATTTAATACAACAGCAATGTCATTTGTTATGTTGTCTCCTCCTACTGGGATAGAGTTAGTATATATAAATGTATTTCCTTCAAATACACCTATATCTGTATTTCCTGCTCCTATATCTAATAGCATTATATTATCATGCATTTCGTTTTTATCTAAAATCAAATTTCTTTCTGCTAATGTTATTGGTACAATTCCGTCAATTTCTAACCCTGCTTTTTTGAATATTGATGTTAATTGTCTTACAAAGTCTCTTTCTGCTAATATTACTTGTGCATCCATTGTAAAACTTCCACTTAAATTTCCTACAGGGTCTGCTACAACTGTTCCATTTTCTAGTGTTATTTTGTCTGGCACTATATCAATTAATGTTTTTCCTTCTGGTATTTCTATGTCTTTTACCTGAATAATTGCATTTTGCACATCTCGTACTGATATTCTTGAATATTTGTCTTTTACTT
>CAJKVD010000272.1 GCA_905203195.1 uncultured Clostridium sp.
AAATAATCTTTTTCAACGTTTTCACTACGAGCATAAAATAAAACTTGCTGTAAAATTAAAAATCTCGCTAATAAAGATACTAAAAACATAACCGTTAATTCCATAAATTGGTACAATAAAATATATGATGCAAATAGTAATTAATAAATCACAAATATTAATAATCATAACTCCAAATTGACTGTTTATTCCTTTTAAAATTCCATCAATAATGTTATCTATGTACATAAAGATTATAAGAAAAGAAAAGATTTTTAAATATATTGCAATTTCTAAATTCTTGTATACTAGTAGGCTAACTTCATTTGAGAAGAATAAGAAGACGCCGGCTATTAGAAATGAAAAGGAAAATGTGATTGCAAAAATTTTATAGCAAACAGATTTCATTCTATTAAAATTTTTCCCTGCTAATAAGCGTGAATATTCAGGGACTAATAGACCGCTAAAAGAGTTTATAAAAAAACTGCAAAATAATAAAACAGGCATGACCATTCCATTTATTAATCCATATTTTGAAATAGCTAAAGAATAGTTTAAACCAGAGGCTTGAAGTCTAAATGGTATTAGAAATTGTTTTAATGATGACAATCCGGAACGTATATATGAAGTTATTGCAACAGGTAATGCTATTTTTAAAATTTTGTTATTTATTTCTGTGTTATAACTTCTTGATAGTTTTCTCTTTTTTTTATCAACAAAATAAAAAGTTATGTTCAAGCCAAACGAGAATAACTCTGAAATAACATCTCCTAAAATTAAACTGGTACATATAGCGTCAATACCTTTATTAATAGATATTTTTAATAAAATGTATGTTGCTAAGATTTTTACAAGTAATTCAATACATTGCGATATTGCACTTTTATAAGATTTTCCAACACTTGTAAGATATCCACTAATAACAGAGGAAATACTGATAAGTGGTAACCCTATAGCAATAGAATAAATGGGAATATTAGAAATTTTTTTATTTAGCCAGGTGCTTGAAATAAGTGGTGCTAAAAAAATTAATAAAATGCTGGCTGTAATTCCTAAAGTTGTGGCAAAGGTTATACAGTTTTTTACTGATTTAAATCCTTTTTCAAAATTTTTTTTAGCAAATTCTTCTGAGACAATGTATGTACAGGCAAGGCTCATACCAGATGTTGCAAATGTGATGGCAAAGTTATATATAGACATAACAAGACTAAAAATACCTATTGTCTCTTGACCAACTTTGTTTGCAACATAAATGCTGAATACAAGTCCTACGCCACGTATTAGAAGGGAAGAAGATGTTAAAACTATTCCGTTTATTATAAAAATTTTTGCTTTTCTCAAAATATCACCATTAAATTATATGAATTGTAATATTTTTTTTATTCCATTTTGTATATTGTAGTGGTGACATTATCTGATGTGACATTAAATGTTATTTTTATATCGTTACCGGATTCGTTGCAAAATTTAAAATCATAGCTTCCATATGCAACAGCAGCATCTTTGCCCTTTTTTACATATGGCACTTTGTTGCTATGTTCATGGCGTTCAACAACTTTTAAACCA
>CAJKVD010000273.1 GCA_905203195.1 uncultured Clostridium sp.
AGAGCTTAATTAAAATTTAATAGTATAGGCGACATGATTTTTATTTATATTTCATGTCGTACTTTTTATATTATAGGGAAAATCTTTGAGTTTACTATAATAAAAGCAATAATGCATAGAATTTTTAAATATATATTTGTGAAGGAATGAAAACGATATGGGGATTTTTGAATTGCTATTGTTAAGTATTGGTTTAGGAATGGATGCTTTTGCTGTGTCTGGTTGTAAAGGTATATCTATGAAAAAAATGGATTGGAAAAAAGCATGTATAGTTGGTTTATATTTTGGTGGCTTTCAGGCACTTATGCCTGTTATAGGATATTTTTTGGGAACTAGTTTTCAATCTATAATAACAAATATTGATCATTGGGTTGCTTTTGTTTTGCTTGGAATTATTGGAGGTAAGATGATTCAAGAGGCTTTTCAAAAGGATAAAGATGAGGAAGAATATAGTTCAGATGTTAGTGTTAAAACTATGCTAATTTTATCTGTAGCTACAAGCATTGATGCTTTGGCTGTTGGTATTACTTTTGCTTTTTTAAATGTTAATTTATTACTTGCTATTACATTTATTGGCTTAATTACTTTTGTACTTTCTGTTGTTGGAACTAAAATAGGGAATAGATTTGGTGATAAATATAAAGGAAAAGCTGAATTTATTGGTGGAATTATTTTGATTCTTATTGGTTTTAAAATTTTATTTGAGCATTTGGGAATTATTAGCCTAAGTTAGGAGGGTGATTTTTTTGAATACCGAAAATGGAGAAGAAATTTTATTTAATAGTTTGATTCCAGAATTAAGTGTATCTAATATAGAAATAAGTAAAAAGTTTTATTTGAATTTGGGTTTTAAAATAAGATATGAAAGGCCTGAAAATAAGTTTTGCTTTTTGGAGTTGGAAAATAATCAACTTATGATTGAGGAGATTAATGATAATTGGTGTGTTGGAGATATGCAATATCCTTTTGGTAGAGGTATAAATTTGAGTATGTCAGTGCTAGATGTTAGAAAAATGTATGATAGACTTAAATGCAATAATGTAGAATTTTTTAGAGATATAGAGATTCATGAATATAGAGTTAATGATAAGATATCTGAGGATGTTGAGTTTCTTATACAGGATCCTGACGGATATTTGTTGAGATTTAATAATTAAATTTGAATAAGTAGAACACAAGTAGTGTAAAAAAATCTGGATTAAATCAAGGAGGATTTAACCCAGTTATTTTTTATAAATCTAAAAACTTAATAAAAAAAGTAAAATAGAGAAATGCCTAGAGTAACAATGGTTTAATATCTTTTTTAATTTTTAGTTTTAGAAAATTTTTGAAATATTGGTATTGCATTTTTCGTTGGTATATGATATAAAATTTGATATACAATTTTTATTAAGTTTTTAGATTTATAAAAAAGTTTTCAAAGTAAAAAACAACTGGGTTAAATCTGTTTTGATTTAATCCAGTTGTTCGTTAGACTACTTGCATTTTCACTTCTTTTCCTTTAAATGCAAATACAATTTTAGTTATATTCGTAAATCCTTTTT
>CAJKVD010000274.1 GCA_905203195.1 uncultured Clostridium sp.
TACGAAATATTTGAAAGGAGAAAAGCTATAGTAATAGCATTTGACGGAAATTCACCAGTATCAAATTTAGTACAAGAAGCTAAAAATGGAAAAGGAAAATCAAAAATATACGTAAACCAAGAGAATGAAGTTTTAAAAGAAAAAGTAAATTCTTTAGAAGGATATGTTGTACCATTTGCATTAGATGACAATATTGTTGAAAAAATATTAAATGATAATCCAGAATTGAATAAGTAGAAAATAGAGAATTGTAAAAATAGAGGCTATTTTAATTAGTCTCTATTTTTAGAGCAAAAGTAGGCATTAATTATTAAAAAATAGAACTAGATAACTTTTACAGAAGAAATCTAGTTCGATAAACAAAAAATAAACATATAAATATATGAATATTATTAGCATTGTAGCAAAAAAATGCATGCAAGTCAATAAAAAACACGAAACTAAAAAAATTAATCTAAATTATAAATTTCCAAATCTTTAAATGCTGGATCATACAGATTTTTACCATCAAAATTAAAGCGAGATCCATGACAAGGGCAATCCCAAGATTTATCAACATCATTCCAAGAAAGCAAACAACCTAAATGAGTACAAAAAGGTTTAATAGCAAAAATATTATCATTATAGTCACGAAAAATCCCAACTTTTTGATTATTAATTTCAATAATCCCACCAGAGTTTAGAGGAATAGAACTGAAATCAAGATCTACTTTCTTTATTTTATCTATTACTAAAGATTTTGCAGATTGAACTAACACATTTTTAAATTCATCTTTATTTTTTATAGGATTAAAACGATCAGAAGAATACAAAGAACAATAAGAATTGTGTTTGTTAGTAATCATATCAACAATAATATTTGAAGCAACATTAGATAATGTCATACCCCATTTTTTAAACCCAGTACCAATATATAGATTAGGCATAGAATTAGAAAATAAACCAACATATGGAATTTTATCTAAAGAGATACAATCACGAGTATTCCAACGATACAATATTTCACAATTAGGATAATAATTATATGCAACATCTTCCAAAACCTTATAAGAAGAAGCATCTGTGCAATAAGAACCAGTTTTATGATCAGAGCCAGCAATTAAAAGCAAGTTTTTATTACCATATTTAGCAGTTCTAAAAGAAAGAGAAGGAGTGCCAGCACTCAAAAACATACCATTAAACAATGTTTTTTTAGGGTCAATTGCAATAACATAAGAAGTTGATTGATACATTTTAGTAAAATAAAAACCAGGGAATTTTATAAAAGGATAATGAGAAGCCATAATAACATATTTTGATTTTATTTTATAATTAGTAGATTTTTTATCATACTTATAAAAATAATCAACAGGAGAATTAGAAGCAAAGCAAATATAATTATTACCATCTCTACAAATATCAGTAACAGTAGTATTATTAAAAATTTTCACAAAATTACCAAAAGAATTACAAAGGCCATAAACATATTTTACAGGATTAAATTGAGCCTGGTTCTTAAAACATATACTACCAAGAGTATCAAAAGGCAAGCCAACTTTAGT
>CAJKVD010000275.1 GCA_905203195.1 uncultured Clostridium sp.
TGAAAAATATGTTAAACAAGATAATAGAATTGTTTTTTTTAAAAATGAAAAAAATCTTGGTTTGGCGACATCTTTAAATAGGTGTATTGAACGTGCAAAAGGCAAATATATTGCAAGAATGGATAGTGATGATATTAGTTTGCCTAATAGATTTGAAGTTGAATATAATTATTTAGAAGATAATTCAGACATAGTAGTTGTTGGTTGTAAGTGTCAATGTATTGATGAAAATGATGAAATTTATAAGGATTTTCAAATTCATTCAGGAAGTGTTTCTTTCTACGATGCAATCAAAAAGGTTCAAATTGTTCATCCAACTGTAATGATGAGAAAAGAAGCATTATTGTCTGTTGATGGTTATACAGTAAATAATTTAACTTTGAGAGCTGAAGATTATGATTTATGGTGTAAGATGACAAAAAAAGGTTATAAAATCTTTAATCTAGATACTATTTTGCTTTTGTATAGAGAAGGATTACAAGGAATGAAAAAAAGAAAATATAAATTTAGAATACAAGAAGCTAAATTAAAATATATGTGGATGAAAAAGGAAAAAGTTCCATTTAGTATATATTTATATGCTGTAAAACCGTTGATTGTGGGATTGATTCCCAGTTCGTTAATGAAAATTTATAAAGGAGTTAGATAATGATTCGGATTTTTAATAGAAAATATAGCAAAAAAACTATGTTATTAATAAGTGAGATAATTATATCTTTTTTAGGGTTACTTACTTTTCCTATTAAAGGAGAACAAGCATGGTTCATTGCTTTTTTTATTATTTCGCTGCTACAGTTAATTTTACATATTTTTTATTTATATAACTTTGAAAAGAAAATAATCTCTTTTCCTATTTTCTTTATTTTACTAAGTTATGTTTTTAATTTTGGGCATTTGCCAATAAAAGCTTTTGGTAAAGATTTTGGACAAAATGTATTATTTCCGCTGTGGTATATAAAATTTGATATATATAAAAAGGCGGCTTTTTTTACATTGCTTTCACAAATGATGCTTGTTTTAGGAATTATATTTATTTATCGTTTTTTAGAAAAGAAAGGAAATATTACTTTATTCAATAAAGGAAAGAATATTTCTTTGAAAAGAATCAAGATTGTTGGTCTTGTATGTGTGTGTATTGGAATTTTACCAACATTATATATTGATGTATCAAAATTCTTGTTATTTATGCAAGGTGGCTATTTAAATACATTCAATTTACAAGTTCATGATTTTGTTGAAACAATTGCAGATTTCTTCAATTTTGGAATTTTTGCCTTAGTAATTGGTTTTTCAAATGAAAAAAGAAAAGCAAATATTATATTTTTTGTAACAGTAGTTTATAAAGTTGTAATGATGTCTTGTGGTGGAAGAGGAGAAGCTATTGTTTTTTTATTAGGTCTATTTATTGTTTGGGAAAAATATGTGGTACATCTTTCAAAAAAACAAATTATTGCATTATGTTTTATTGGATATGCAGGACTTGTTTTATTAAACTTTATAGCTAGTGCTCGAAATATTACTTCTTTT
>CAJKVD010000276.1 GCA_905203195.1 uncultured Clostridium sp.
TTCTTCCTCTGAAGTTATTCCTTTTTCTAACAGACTTTTAACATCTTCTGTTTCTAAACTTTCTTCTATTTTTCTTCCTATAAAAGTTCCTTCATCACTTTTTATTACTGCTTCATTTGATAGTACTTTTACTTTTCCTTGTATTAGCAACATGTCTGTTTCATACATTTTTAATACTTCTTTTTGTAAAATTTGCTTTACAAAAAATAACACACATACCACTATTGCTATTATTATAGCTATACATAAAATTAGCCCTATATGTGACATTCCTTTTTCTTTTTCCATCTTATTTTCCCTTTCTTTATTACTTTTTCAAATAATATTATATATTGCTAAATTAATAAAATCAATATACTGTAACATTATTTTCACACGATTTTCACAATTATATTGTATTCTATTTAAGAATTGGATAAAATACTAAAAGACTTATGTCTTTTTTACGAAAGGAATGAATTTTATTATGGAAAAAAATGATGATAACATTATTGAAGGTCAAAAAGTTGAAGGAAGTAGTAACAAATATACTACTGTAAGTGAAATTTCAAGTAAGAAAAAAACTAGCAATTTAAATTTTGGAAAACAAGTTTTTATTCCGTTTTTGTCTGGTGTAGTAGGTGCTGGACTTGTTGTTGGAGTATGTTTGGGAATACCTAAAATAAAAAATAGTACTTCTACAAATAACAATTCAGGCACAAATTCTATTTCTAGCGATATTACAAATGGAACAATTTCTGCTGTTTCTTTGGAGAATTTTTCAGATACTAGTATGAAAGTTGCAAACAAGGTATTGCCTTCTGTTGTAGGTATAAAGGTGGAATATTCTGTTTCTTCTATTTTTTATAGGAACATGTCAAGTACAGCAACAGCTGAAGGTTCTGGAGTTATTATTAGAGAAGATGGCTATATTTTAACAAATAACCATATTGTAAATTCTAGTTCTTCTTCTAGCTATTATGAAGTTGGAAAAGCAAATAAAGTAACTGTTTATTTGTACAATGATGAAACTGAATATGAAGCAACTATTGTTGGTACTGACGAAGAAACAGATTTAGCTGTTTTGAAAATTGATAAAACTGGCTTAACTGCTGCTACTCTTGGTAATTCAAATGATGTTAAGGTTGGTGAATTTGCTATGGCTATTGGTAACCCTTTAGGCATGCAAAGTAGCGTTTCTTCTGGCATAATTAGTGCAGTTAATAGAAAAGTAACTACTGACAATAAAACTTATACTTTAATTCAAACTGATGCTGCCATCAACTCTGGTAATAGTGGAGGAGCTTTAGTAAATGCAAATGGTGAAGTCATAGGAATTAATACTTTAAAAATGTCTGGTTCTGGAATCGAAGGAATGGGATTTGCAATTCCTATTAATTCAACTAAAAATATTTATGAGCAACTTATTCAATATAACAAGGTTAAAAGACCTTATATAGGAATTTCTGGTAGAGATTTAGATGAAGAAACTGCAAAAGCGAATAATTTAGTTGTTGGTGT